>JBDRGV010000041.1:0-45929 GCA_043817405.1 archaeon
GAATCTGATTTTGCATACAATGAATCCCAATCAATATCATTATCAGAAGACAATCCTGCTTTTAATATATATCCACAACTGGCAACTCCGCCAGCTATCGCCAATCCAATAAGAGTTCTTTTCGCGTATGTTATTAATTTATCTTTATTCATTTTTTTCACCTTCTTCGACGCTAAGCGCCTTTCTTTAACTACTATGTAGTGAATATGTTATATAAATATTACCCACCCCTAAAGGGGGAGAATTCGGTAAATTTATATATGAAAAACATTTATACAATCACATGGATGCAAAAATACTAGAAGAAATTGGTCTAACAAAGTCAGAAACAAATGTATATTTAGCACTTCTAGAACTCGGAAGCACAACAACAGGAAAAATAGTTGACAAATCTCATGCATCAAGCTCAAAAATATACGAAATATTAGACAAACTAATGCAAAAAGGGCTTGTAAGTTTCATAATAAAATCAAATATAAAATACTTTGAAGCAGCACCACCAGAAAGGATAATGGATTACTTGGAAGAAAAAGAAAAACAATTCCAAAAACAAAAACAAAGCATAAAAAGCATACTTCCAGAATTACATATGAAAAGAGAATTATCAAAATACAAATCAGAAGCAACAGTATACAAAGGAGTTAAAGGATTGGAAACCGCACTCAATGACATATTTCAAATATTAGGTGCAGGAGATATAGTATATACCTTTATAGCAGGAGATTTAGATGAGACATTAAATAATATGTTCACAAGACATTACAAAAAAAGAGCCGAACTGGGAATAAAAACAAAAACCATATTTTCAGAAACCGGAAGAAAATGGTATGAAACCAGAAAAGAAATAAAACATTTTGAAGGAAAAGTCATCCCAACAGAATCCAAATCCCCTGCTACAATGATGGTATACAAAGATAAAACAATTATAAGAATAGGAGACGCAAAAGAAGTCATAGCAGTTGTTATAGACAACAAGAATTGTGCACAAGCATTCATGGATCAATTCAACAATCTGTGGAATCAAAAAATAAGAGTGTATGAGAGCATAGATTCTATAAGAGATTTATTCCGAGAAATACAAAATTTTGGAAACTACGCAGTTCTGGCTGAAGGAAAAAATCTTTTATTTCAAACATTAGGAAAAGAATTTTTCAGTTGGTGGCAGAATGAAAAAAAATTAAAAAAAATACAATCAAGAGGAATAACTGCATCGCAATACAAAGATGAATATCAAATAAAAACTTCAACAACCGATTTTAAATTTATAAGTAAGTATCAAGCTCCAGGAACAATATTCATATTCAAAGACAGAATAATTAATATTCACTTTTCAAAAAAACCTATAGCGTTTCTGGTTGAAAATAAAGAAATCGCAAATGACTATAATAAATACTTTGAGAATTTATGGAATAAATAATTTACATTCCCATTCCTTGCATTCCACCAGGCGGCATTTGTTGCTTTCCACCACTTGAAGAAGCAATTACATCATCTATTCTTAATATCATACATGCAACTTCTGCAGCCGAACTAACCGCTTGAGTTTTAATCTTTAATGGTTCAATAACTCCTTCCTTCCAAGCGTCCATAACCTTACCTGTGAAAACATTAATACCGGCCCATTTCATTTTACTATCATGCTTTGATTTCAAATCTGCCAAAACATCAATTGGATCAAGACCAGCATTCTCAGCCAAAGTTCGAGGAATAATCTCCATTGCATCGGCAAATGCTTTAACAGCCAATTGCTCTCTACCAGATAACGAGTTTGAATATTTTCTAATGCCTTTTGCTAGTTCAATTTCAGTAGCCCCTGCACCAGCAACAACTTTATTGTTTTTCAAAGCAGCAGACACATCACCAATAGCATCTTCCATAGCTCTCTTAACTTCATCAATGACATGTTCAGTTCCACCTTTAATTAAAATAGTAACTGCCTTTGCGTTTTTACAATTCTTAACATAGGTCATCCCTTCATCACCAACAATTACTTCTTCAACTTCACCGGCTTTACCAAGATCACTGGCAGATAAATCATCCAAATTTGAAACAATTTTTCCACCGGTTGCTTTAGCTAATAATTCCATATCACTTTTCTTAACTCTTCTGGCTGCAAAAAGTCCTTTCTTTGCAAGGAAATGTTGAGCCAAATCATCAATGCCTTTTTGACAAAAAACAACATTGGCTCCTGACTTCACAATCCTATCAACCATTTTTCTAAGCATGTTTTCTTCCATGTCGAGAAATGCCTGCATTTTTTCAGGATCAGTTATACTAATCTTAGCATCTGTTTCAGTACTTTTAATTTCAATAGCAGAATCAATCAATGCAATTTTCGCATTGTTTACTAATGGAGGCATACTTGAACTAACTCGTTCTTTGTCAACGACAACTCCATCAATTAATTCAGTATCTTCAACACTTCCACCAACTTTTTTCTCCAGTTTAATGTTAATGGTATCAACACCAACTTTTTTTATAGCATTAACAGTTAGCTCAGCCAAATGATCTTTAGAATGCTCGGTTCCCTTACCAGTCATGGCAGTAATTGCAATTTGTTTTAAAATATTAACATCCTTACTTGTAATACTGACTGCCATTTTATTAAGGATTTCATTGGCTTTCTCAGCGGCTAATCTATAGCCTTTAGAAATAACCGTTGGGTGAACATTTTGATCCAATAACTCTTCCGCTCTTTTCAACAATTCTCCTGCCAATACAACAGCCGTAGTAGTTCCATCACCAACTTCTGCTTCTTGAGTTTTAGCAATTTCAACAATCATCTTAGCACTAGGATTTTCAATATTCATCTCTTCAAGAATTGTAACACCATCATTAGTAACAGTAACATCACCCATGCTATCAACAAGCATTTTATCCATTCCTTTAGGACCAAGAGTTGTTCTCACAGTCTCAGCAACTAATTTCGCTGCTGCAATGTTCATTCGCTGTGCATTCTTGCCACTGGTTCTACTAGAATCTTCAGGTAATATGAATATGGGTTGTATTTGATTATGATCGGCCATTTTTTGTTATCCCCCTCTTAAAACAATTATATGTAAACTATAACCCCTTTATAAACTTAATTGTTAAATTAGTGTATATAATTAAAAAACATTGATTTTCACACACTAATATTCAAAAAACACAATTTATTTATTTTTTTGTTAAAGTTTATATACTGCTAATTATTTCTAGAAAATATAACAAAAATCTAAGGATTTTTGAACAATTAAAAAAAAGGTTTTAAATATGTCTAAAATTGAAGTGAAAACATTTGATAAAATAATTCAAAAGACTTTCTTAAAAACATTAAAAAGTATGTTGAAAACCAGCAGAATTCCTGAAAGAATAACAAAAGAACCTTTAAAAAAACTAACAAATGATATTCATGCCTGTGTTGAGATGAGCTATGAAGATAATTATTTATCTAGACTCCCGATAAAAAAACAAATAATAGTTGTTAACGACACAGTCCAACTTTACACAAACAATTACTTCACCAACCAACACATTCCTGGAATAGAAACAATTTACGCTTCTTTTCATCAGCAAATAAATAATTTAACCGATTACACCACAAGAAATAAATAGTAATTCTAAGTATCCTATTAAATGATTATTACTATAACAGGTTTTCCAGGCTCTGGCAACAGCACCGTGGCCAAGCAACTTGCAAAAAAACTTGGTTATAAACATTATTCTGCAGGTGATATGAGAAGACAAATGGCAAAAGAAAAAGGCATCACTCTCGCAGAACTCAATAAAATTGGAGAGACAGAATCCTGGACTGACATTGAAGCAGATAAACGCATTGAAAAACTAGGCCTGGAAGAAGATAATTTTGTAGTTGACGCAAAAATAGGTTATCATTTTATCCCTAATTCTTTTAAGATATGGCTAAAAGCAGATATTAAAGAAAGAGCCAAAAGAATTTCTCAACATAAAAGAACAGAAGAAACATTTCAGACAATAGAAGAAGTAGAGGAATCTTTGAAAAAAAGACTAGAATCTGATAAAAAAAGATACAGAAAATACTACAATCTAGAAACCTACAATGGAAAAGGTTTTGATTTCACACTCGATACAAGCAATCTGAAAAAAGATGAAGTCGTGGACATCATCTGGAAAAAGGTTCTCGAGAAAAAATAGCAAGATTTATATAATTTAAACACTAATAATTTAATTAATATGAAAAATTCTGACAAGTATGAGAATCGTCGAGTGATAATAATGGTAATGGTGGCAATAGTTGCATTGGCTGCCATAATGGCTGCTTCTAAAGATTCCAATATTGGTGGAGAAGCAGTGAAATCACCAATTATCCAGTGCGATGAAGAAGATTACTGTCTGAATTGGGAGTGGATGAATGTTTCTGAGGTGAGCTGTCTGAAATATGAATTCCTTGACTTCAAAATATGTTCTAAATATAGTTGGCCTGAAAATGAAAATGGTGAATTCGAACTGCAATGCGATACTTGGGATATGATTTCTCAGACCGAATGCGTTGAATGGGGTGTCGAAACAACTTGGCAAAAAGAATGTACTTCTAGAAGCATAAGAAGGGATTGCTACGCGCTCGTATGATAGAATGGTTTTAGAACATTTATTCCCAGAGAATTGGCTTGAAAAAAAGTCAGGCTATGCATTTCTATTAGGTGTAGGTTATTCCATCATAGGCATAATACTTGCCAGTCTGTTATTTCCATCGGATCCTGCATTGGTAGCAGTTGCATTCACAGCATTAATGATTCTACCGGAATTATCCAAATTATTTTCAATAGAAGAGAGAAAAGAAAAAAAAGAAAGAAAATTCTCAATAGAACATCTTTGGAAAGATAACAAAGGTTTCATAAAGATTTATCTTTATATTGCTCTAGGAATATTTCTTGTATACGCCATAGGATCATTATTATTGCCATCCTTTCAAGTAAACCATTTATTCAGAGAACAATTAGAAATGAGAGGTGCCAGTGGAGGAGCAGTTTTTGCAACAGGACTTTTTACCGACATCCTAATAAATAATTGGTGGGTCCTAGTAGCTTGTTTCTTCTTAGCATTACTAACGGGCGACGGAGCAATCTTTTTGATAACCTGGAATGCCAGCATGTGGGGAACAATATTTGGAATAACGGCTAAAAATGCTGCATTGTATTCACAAGGAAACCCGTGGTGGTATCTGGTAATGGTGTTAGTAATAGTATTACCGCATGCAATACTGGAAATAACTTCATACATAATGGCAGCCATAAGCGGAGGCGTAATATCAAAAGATGTTCTGTTGGAAAAATTTGAAAGCATGAGATTCAACAAGGTATTCAACTATAATTTTTGGTTATTCGTACTGGCAATTGTTATTCTAATAATAGGCGCATTCGTAGAAACATATGTATTGGATAATGTTACATTGTATAAAGATATTATAATTAATAGTTATTTATTGTAAACTTCGTAAACCAAAAGATACAAAAATAATATAAATATTTTTGAACTTTTGTTTTCTCTACAAACCAAAAGCTTTAAATAAGGATTACTCTTCCTTTTATTTAATATTCTCCAGGTTCTTAGACGAGAAAAAATGAGGAGTTAAATTGGAAAACAAAAAGATAAAAAAAGGCGATTTTGTCGAGTTAGAATACACCGGCAAGTTTAAAGAAGACAATACTATATTTGACACCACCAGCAAAAAGGTTGCTGAAGCAAATGGTTTGAACAAAGAAGCCAAATATCAACCAATAACAGTCTGCATTGGAGAAGGAATAATTCTTCCCAGCATTGAAACTTCATTAGAAGGTAAAACAATTGGGAAACACAAATTCGATTTAACACCTGAAATGGCTTTTGGAAAAAAATCAGCCAAGCTTCTGAAACTAATCCCAATGAAAGTTTTCAAACAACAGGACATTATGCCATACACAGGCCTGGAAGTTAATATAGATAATTCATTCGGAACCGTTAGAAATGTCAGTGGGGGAAGAGTAATAGTTGATTTTAATCACCCATTATCAGGCAGAGACCTTACATATGAAGTTGAAGTAATAAAATTCGTAACCGGTGACAAAGAAAAAGTTGAAGCATTACTCAGAGCCAGTGGAATTCATTTCGATTCAGCAAGTGTGAAAGAAAAGAAAGCAATGATTGTTCTAGAACATGAAATACACGATGAAATAAAAAAAGCTCTTGATGAAAATCTAAAAAAACTCGCAGACATAAAAAGTGTTAATTACATTGTAAAAAAAGCAGAAAAAAAGGATAAATCCTGAAACAACAAACTTTATATACTTAAATAATCCTAATTTACATATAAAAAAAGATGACGGGAGGTCAATATGAGTTCAATAATATCAACTGAAGAAACAAGAGACAGACATTTAATCGATGCAGAATTAGAGGAATTACTATCAGTACAAAAAGCAAAGATAAAAGTTATCGGAGCCGGAGGAGCAGGCAACAACACAATTAATAGAATGGCTGAAGTAGGTATCGCAGGTGCTGAAATGATAGCAGTCAATACTGATGCACAAGATTTACTATATACAACAGCTGATAAAAAAATACTCATAGGAAAAGAAATAACCAAAGGCATGGGTGCAGGATCAATTCCAAAAGTAGGAGAAGACGCTGCCAGAGAAACAGAGCATGAATTAAGAAACGCCATAAAAGGCGCAGACATGGTATTCATAACCTGTGGACTTGGAGGTGGAACCGGAACCGGAAGTGTACCTGTTATCGCTGAAATTGCCAAGAAAGCAGGTGCCTTAACAGTTGGTGTCGTAACTCTTCCATTTGCAATGGAAGGAAACAGACGATATGACAACGCAATTATGGGTTTAGACAAACTTGAAAAAATAGTTGACACACTCATAGTTATTCCAAACGATAAATTACTAGAATTAGCACCTAATTTACCATTACACACAGCATTTAAAGTTGCAGACGAAATACTAACAAACTCTGTCAAAGGAATTGCAGAACTAGTAACAAAAGCAGGACTGGTAAACCTTGACTTTGCAGACATTAAAGCAATCATGGGTGGTGGAGGAGTTGCATTAATAGGTGTCGGAGAAAGCGACACAGAAAACAGAGCCGAAGAAGCCGTTGAAAAAGCACTCAACAACCCATTATTAGATGTGGATATTTCAGGTGCAAACGGTGCATTAATCAATGTCGCAGGTGGAAATGACTTAACATTGGCAGAAGCCAAGAGAGTCGTAGAAACAATCTCAGAAAAACTTGACGAAGACGCAAGAATTATCTGGGGAGCACAGATATCAGAGGACCTGGAAGGAACACTTAGAACAATGGTGATAATTACAGGTGTTAAAAGCTCACAAATTATAGGTGGCGGAAGAAACAAGTCTCGTGAACAAAAAAAAGAAATTGAGAACGAATTAGGAATAGAATTCATAAACTAAAATGGAAAAACAAAAATCAATAGATTGTTTGAATCCCATACACAAGGTAAAAAAATGGGAAAAATAAAAAGTTATGTTTTACATTGCTGGAGGGTTCTTATGATTACAAAAAAACCCGACAAGCAAGAATATAAAACCATTGTAAAAGCTTCAGGACTAGGCATAACAGTCATTGGGCTGATAGGTTTTATACTACAAATATTTAATCAGTTATTATTCTGATAAAGAGGGATCAAATTGGTAATAAAAGAATTAGAAGATAAACAAAAATCAACACCAGCTCCAATTAAGATAAAAGGAGCCATGACTAAAGAAGAGATTGAAGAGCATGATGAAGCTCTCGAAAAAGAAGTAGCTGAAGAAAAAGAAGCTTTTGAAGCGAAACTAGAAAAAGAAGAACCTAAAGAAGAACAAGATGAAGGACCAAAAACAATTATCTTCGCCGTTAGAACAACAGCCAACAGAGAAGATCAAGTAATGGACTTTATTGGCAGTAATGCAGAAAGAAAGGGTTTGGACGTTTTCACAGTTATAAGGCCTCATGGTATGAGGGGATATATATTCATTGAATCAGCCGACAGAGCAAGTGCAGAGCAAGCAGCCTATGGAATACCATACGCTAGAGGCTTACTACCAAATGTTGTCAATTATAGCGAAATAGAACACATGCTTGAACAGGTGAAGAAAGAAGTTAACATACAAAAAAACGACATCGCAGAAATCATCTCAGGACCTTTTAAAAGAGAAAAATGTAAGATTACCAGAGTTGATAAGCAGAAAAACGAAGTCGTGGTTGAGCTTCTAGAAGCAGCCGTTCCAATTCCAATAACTGTAAAGATAGATTCTGTCAAAGTTATTAGAAGAGATGAACAAGAAGAATAATTTATTTCTTAAAATGGACAAGAAAAGAATTTTGAGCAATCAAAAAAAAGATTTCTGAACTTCTTTTTAAAAAAAAGAAAAATAAAAAATTATTTTTTATTAGAATAAATCATTTTCAAATTTACCAGTACTTCTGTTTGAACCTTTTTAGGCATCCCTTGTGTCTTTGCAGCACACCAGTTATTCTTCAACGGACCCATTTCATAATTCAGACTATCAATCCAAATATTAGCTATGGACTCATTATTAACATTTCCATAGATTACTTCTTCATCAGATCTTCCCGGACACATTTGAATTTGTCCATTTAGTCTCATAAAAAGACCATTTGCAACTTGGTTACAAGGTGATGTTCCCATATATGCAGAAACACCTTCTTTCTTAATTATATCAAGAGTCGTTATTCCGTTATCTATCGCAGTTGTATAAACTAAAGTCATCAAATCAATTAGTTTTTTTTGCTGTGGATCAAGCTTATTGTTTGCTCGTTGCAATCCTTTTGCTTTTGGACCTGATTCCATTGTTGGCGCTATTACTAAAGGAATGTTTCTTTTTGCAGCCCACAGATACATTGCAGGAATTTCATCTATTTGATTGTAAAATACTGGCGCAGCAACTAAGGTCAATTTTTGTTCTCCATCAGCAAAACCTGCTTCGATAATATTAACAAGAGCCTTATCTCTTTTTTCTGTATAATTAGATATTCCTCTTGAAGTAAAAACATCATTTTCTATAATGTAATCTCCTGGTTTTTTTAATGAACCAACCATCCAGTCTTGTCTATCTGCAGAGAATGAATTAAATCCTAGTAATAATCTCACTCCATTATATTCTGCAAGTTTTTGAGTTAGTTCTTTGGCAGAGTTAATTCCTTTATCGCCATATATTTGTCTTGCGAGATTATCATCTCCAAGTTCTGCTCCTTTAGTAAAAATACTTATAGGAATATTTCTATCTTCAAAAGCATCTAAAATATCAAATAAATCAGGATTTTGAAGTAATTCTCCCGGACCTAAAAATTTCACACTCTTCAAACCTAGTTCTTTTGCTTCATCAATAACAGTCATTACTTCTTGCCAGGTCATCAGATTGTCTTTATCGCCATATATGTCTTCTTGAGAAAAACATCCAGGACATTTGAGTCCGCAAGGATAATTTTTTACAAGATTAATTTCACCAGTTTTGGCTTTCTCTACAACACCATTTGATAAAAACTCTATGTCCATAGTTAGCAAAGACCTTATTTTTGTTTCAGAATCATTAACAATTGCATCTATTGAACCTTTATCTATATCTTCATCTGTTAAAGCCCAATCTAGTGGTCTTAGTTCAAATCCTTCTGGAAAAGAAGAATGAACTTCAGGAATCATATTGTTGTATTTATCTAAAAGCGCACTCAGTTCATCTTGGTTTAGTGTTTGTTTCATTTATTCACCTCTTAAGTTGTTACTATTAAGTAGTATAACTAGTATAACAAAGTTTCTATCGATTTCTAAGCATAAATGACAATATTTATATATTAATTATAATATATGCAAAAATATGGTTGAAATAACTAAAATTAAGCTAGATAAGACTGATAGAAAAATACTGGCAGAATTAGACAAAAATTGCAGAATTCCAACAACCAAATTAGCAAAAATAGTTATGAAATCAAGACAATCAGTAGAGTACAGAATACATCAACTAGTAAAAAAAGGAATTATAACAAGCTTCAATGCAGCATTCAACCCACACAAAATGGGCTATAAAATCTATAAAATATATTTGAAATTAAGAAATATTCCTGAAGAAAAACAAAGACTATTCACCTACCTCCAATCGTCAGGAATAGTTTACTGGATGGGAGAATGCTCAGGTTCGTGGGATTTAATTTTTGGAGTCTATGCAAAATCAGACTATGAATTCTTTGATTTGAAAAACGAACTCATATCTGAATTCAACAAAATAATAGTTGAAGAAGAAGGAGGAATATTAGTAGATGTAAAACAATATTCCAAAATGTATTTCACAAATGAACTAGTTGAACCAACAATGTTTGCAGGAGAAGTAATCAATAGCGAACTAGACGATTTAGACTACGCAATTCTAGGAGAAATAGTAAACAATGCAAGGATTCCAATCAAAGAACTAGCAAAGAAAGTAAAATCTACAGCGACGATAGTTAGAGGAAAGCTAAAAAAGTTAGAACAAAAAGGAATAATAATACAATATAGAATAGGAATAGATCTAAATAAACTCGGACTTGAACTTTACAAAGCAATAATTAAACTAGATAACTACACAAAAGAAGACGAAAAAAGACTTTTAGAATATGTTTCTAAAATTCCAAATATACATTATTTTATCAGAAATATCTGGCAAATTGAACCTGAACTAGTAGTAAGTAGTTATCAAGAATATTACACAATCATAGAAAACTTAAAAAAAGAATTTCCCTATGTTATAAGAACAGTCGACTCAGTTTTAATGATAACAGATGAATGGACTCCGGGATTCAGGAATTTATTAAAATTAAAGAAAAAAAAATAAAAAAATTATTTCTTCTTAAATAACAGCTTATCTAAAGATAATGGTCCTGCTCCTAAAAACAATAGAGCCACCAAACCACCTAGTGCTATTAAAGCCAAATGATAGGTTCCATTAAGATGCGCTGTAAATATTGTTATCACCTTATAATTAACTATAGTTAAGTTGATTAAGTTAATCATATTTAAAGTTTTCGAAATCAATTCAATAGCAATCTTTATAAAGCCTCATTTTTTCCTTCTCGACTATGGGAAAACAATCCATAGAGGCATTAATAGAAGGTGGAAAAGCAACCGCCGCACCACCACTAGGCCCTGCTCTAGGACCATTGGGTGTGAATATCGGTGCGGTTGTCGCTGAAATCAACAAAAAAACCGCTGACTTCAAAGGAATGCAAGTGCCTGTAACAGTAGAAGTTGACCAGGACACAAAAGAATTCACAATCAAAGTAGGTACACCTCCAGCTTCAGCATTAATCAAAAAAGAAGCAGGAATAACAAAAGGATCAGGAAGACCTCAAGAAGAATTTGTAGCAGAACTAATGATAGAACAAATTATGAAGATAGCAAAAATGAAACAGGATTCCCTACTTGGAAAAAGCATGAAAGAAAAAGTTAAAGAAATAATGGGTACCTGCAATTCAATGGGCATCAAAGTTGAAGATGTCAAAGCTAAAGAAGCCATAAGATTAGTTAATGAAGGAAAATTTGATAAAGAAATTTTATCAGGAAAAACAGAGCTATCAGAAGAAGAAAAGAAAGAGATGGAAGCAGAAAGAAAAATAATGCAAGCACAAATAGCTGAAAAACACGCTAAAGAAGAAACAGAAGCAACGACCATTATCAAAAGCATGGCAGGTAAAGAAAGAAGTGCAATCATTGCTAAACTACACGAAGCAAATATTCATGAAGATGTTATTAATAAATTACTACCTGCAGAAGAAAAGGTTGAAGATAAAGCTGTTGAGGAAGAAAAAGAAGAATAAAAATGGTAAAAAGAGTCGGAAGTCGGATGAGGAAAACGAGGCAGAAACTTAGTAAGAATATTCATACAAAAGGTAAAGTCAGAATTAGTAGTTTCCTCCAAGAATTCAACAAAGGAGATCAAGTCGCTTTAACAGTCGAGCCGGCATATCAAAAAGGACAATACTATTTGCGATTCCACGGAAAAACAGGAGTTGTTAGTGGCAAAAGAGGAGAATGCTACGAAATTAAGATTAAAGATTTCAATAAAGAAAAAATGGTTGTGGTACACCCAGTCCATTTAAAGAAGGTGAATGAAAATGTCTAAACCAGAAGTAATAGAAAAAACACCAACAAATATTGTTGAAGTAAGACAGGAACTAAAAAGAATCAAAAAGAGAGATGGCGAATTGACATTTAGAGGAAACAAAACCGAAGAATACATTAATGATTTTGCAAAACTATCATATAAAGACGCTACCGAATTAATAGAGAAATTAAGAAAACTAGGAATAACAAGATTAAAAGAAGAATTCATAAACAAAATAGTTGACTTGATGCCTAGCTCAACAGCAGAGCTAAAAGTAATTCTACAGGGATACACTCTATCCGTTAGCAAAGAAGACATGGATAAGATTATGAAAGTCGTAAAAGGCTTTAATAAATAAAATTCCTGCTTTGCATAAAAAGATTTATAAATAAGAAGGGTCATAAATATAATGGGGGAAAATGATGTTACTAAGAAAAAAGGAAGAGGAAGCTATAGTATTAGACTTCTTGCCAAACGGCTACCACTTCGACAACAGACCAAGTCATATGAAAACCCCTGTGGTTCAAAGTATAGGTAAAGAAAATTTTACACTTCTAGAATTAGTTCCAAAAAAAGGCATATTCTTACAACCCTACGAAGAAGTATACATAGGAGAAGCAAAAAGAGATAAAATACACCACATAAACGGTAAAATAGCATACGATAAACTAACACATACTGCAAAGTCAGAATTAGAACATGCAATAAAAGAAATAGTTCACAAACATGAAAAAAGATTTGTAGAGTTCTTTAACAAAGCACAACCACTAAGCACAAGAATGCATATAATCGAATTACTGCCAGGCGTTGGAAAAAAACATATGTGGGAAATAGTTGAAGAACGAAAAGGAGAACCTTTCAAAAGCTTCGATGACATAAAGAAAAGAGTAAAACTAATGCCTAATCCAGAAACAGTAATTCAAAAAAGAATAATACAAGAAATAACTGGAACTGAAAAACATTTGTTGTTTGTTGATAGATAATTATGAAACTATTCTTAGTAAGACACGGCCGAACCATTGAGAATGAACAAAATATATGTCAAGGCCAAATGCCAGGAACTCTTTCTGAAATTGGAAAAAAGCAAATAAAAAGCATTGCTAAAAGACTAAAAGAAGAAGAATTTGATAAAATATATTCTAGCGACTTGAAGAGATGTGTTGACACCACTAAAGAAATTATCAAATATCATCCAAATACTGAAGTTATTTATGACACTCGTTTAAGGGAAAGAAGCAGAGGAATCTTTGAAGGTAAAACTCATGAAGAAATAAAGAACCATATGAAAGAGAATAATTTAGAATATAAAAATTTCAAACCCAAAGGCGGAGAAACATTTGATGAAGTTACGAAAAGAGTTAGTGAATTCATCGATGAAATTATAGAAAAAGATCATGGGAAAAATATACTTGTAGTCACACATGGTGGTCCAAAAGTACATACAATGCTTCATCTATTGGAAGGTTATGAATCAAGTAATATTGATAAGATAAAAAATACCAGTCTTTCCATATTTGAACTGAACAAAGAAAAAAAGTACGAGTTAACACTGTTTAACTGTACAAAACATTTAGAATAAAAAAAAGAAATAAAAAAAGTAAAAAAAATTAATGTCTTCTGCCTTGAGCTCTCAAGCTTGGTCTAATTTTTTCAGCACCAATACCTTTATTTCTAAGACCTCGAGATTTTCTACCTGCACTTGTTAATCCTCTATTAACTCTTCCTTGGTTGAAAGTGACCCATTTTAATTGTTTATCACTTAAGATTTGTGGGTGGAATCTGTCTACAAGAATGATTTCGTACCAAGCATAAATACCGTCTTGAGCTACTTTATAGCTGTTTAGAACTTCGCAGTTAACATATTTCTTGTTGGCTCTTTCTTCTGCGACCTGTTGATAGTTTTTAGCAACAATCTTTTTCCTTCGCATATGTTTAGATCTTCGACCAGATTTAAACTGTTCTCTCTGTCGTCCGCCTCTGTTGACACGCTGTCTGACAACAATAATGCCTTGTTTGGCTTTATAACCGAGTGATCTTGCTTTATCAAGCCTTGTAGGCCTCTCTATTCTCACTGTAACAGGCTCTTGTCTCCAAGCTATTAGTCTTTCTCTGCTTAATTCCTTTAAAGAATCCTTAGGCCTTTTCCAAGCCTCTCTAATATATTTGTATAATCCCATTTTCTTGACCTCCGTTGGTTGGTAATCTCAACACATTCAGGCAAGTCACGCCTACATCTTATGCTAGAAGCTGAAAACTAGCTTCTTTTTATAAAGTTAACTGAAAATAGTGTTTGTTATCTATGAGTGACAAAATAGAAATATTTATAAACAAACAAACAAAACCAAGATTGAAAATGAAAAAAGGCGATTGTTTGTCTTTTGGGACAAAAACAAACTCCACAAACCCAAGTGTTTGTGACTGTATTCATTGTTAGTCAAGATTTTTCTAGTTTTAACTTTATTTTCGAACGCAAACTTTTAAAAGCAAGTAATTTATTCTCTAATACATGGCTGTATTTGTGTAATCTGGTTAGCATAGAAGACTGTGGATCTTCTGGTCCGGGTTCAAATCCCGGGTACGGCCCCATTTTTATTTTTTCTCATCATCATTAAAACAATTGTAGATTTTTCTATAAACTTATATGTCGTTGTTGAGATTCAAATTCTCAAGATGACGGAGGAAAAGAAAATGAAAAACGAAACAAAAACAAATATGGAACAAAGAAACAACGAACAAACAAAAATAAACAAAACAGCACAAGAAGTTCATTGTCAGCAATAAATTAAAGACTCTTGAATTAAAACTGATGAGTTTTGGTGTTAACACAAATATAATGTTAGATACTTATCAGAGACTAACTTCGTGCAACGGGATTTTTCTCGATTTAGAATCATTTGGAGAAAAAGGAAAGGTAAAAGTAAATGTGAATCCTAATTCACCATATTTTCTTCTTCAAAATAATGAGAAGTATTTTCTTCTGGATGAAAATGGGACTGAAATAGTTGATTCTGTTAGTAGACAGGGCAGTCAAATAAAGAGCAATATATTTGCACCTCAACTTGAAGGTGTTGTCGCAATTGGTTTATTTAACTGTGCAATACCTAAAGAAGAAAAATGCAAATTTTGTGCAGCAGGAGAATACGATGGGCTAAAATATAGCGAAGATATATTCACACAAGAATTAGAAAGAATTCAAAAAGTAGAAAATATAAAAGCAATAACTGTGAATGCAGGAAGTCTAATAACAAAGCCAGATAGAGGATATGCATTAATGTCTCCTTTTATAAGGATTCTTAAGAATGCAAAAATAAACGAAATCAATCTTGAATTAATGCCTCCAGACATGAATTCAAACGAACTTGAAACTCTTTTAGGCACAGCAAAAGAAGATGGTGTAACTTCAATGCAATTTAATCTTGAAGTATGGGACCCTAAAAAAAGAAAAGAAATAATGCCATACAAAGGTCAAATATCCAGAAATGTGTATTTGAATACCATTAGCAAGGCTTCGAATATCTTTGGTCCGGGGAAAATTTCTTCAGTTTTAATGGCAGGAATAGATTCTGACAAAGAGTTAAGAGAAGGTGCATTTGAAGTTATGGATGCAGGAGGAATTCCAAGCATTGAACCATTCAGACCGCTTCCAAATACTCCTTTGGAAAAGAGCAATCCAAACATCAATTATAGAAATATAATTCAACTTACTGGAGAAATAATAAGTAAGTTACAAACAATGTATGGTGTAGATATAAAAAAACAATTTGAAGGCTGTTTAAAATGCAGTGGATGCAATATTTACTGAATAATTTTTTTTATTTTTTTATTTTAAAAAATCAGGTAAAAAAATGAAAAATAAATACAAAACTATCGGAATTTTAGGTGGTATGGGACCGGAAGCCACGGCGGAACTATATAGCAGAATAATAAAAATCTTCCAAAAGAAATACGGAGCAGTATATGATAATGATTTTCCTGAAATAATAATATTAAATCTTCCACTACCAGATATAGTTAAAAAAGTCAATAATAATGTTGAAAAAACATTGATTTATGGAGCTAAGAAACTAGAATCTTCAGGCGTTGATTTTATTGCAATTCCATGTAATACAGTCACTCCTTATATTAAAATATTGAAAGAAAATGTTTCAGTTCCAATTATTAATATAGTCGAAGAAACAGCAAAAGAAGTTAAAAACAGTAATCTAAAAAAAATCGGGTTATTAGCTACAGAGACAACAATTAATGATAAAATATATAGCGCATATCTTCCAAAACTAATAACTCTGGATGAAAAAAATCAAAAAATAACAACCAAATTAATTATGAATATTCTGTCAGGAGATAAAAGTGGTAAGAAAATGATTTTGAAATTAATAAAAAAATTAAAAGAAAAAGGCGCTGAAAAAGTAATTCTGGGTTGTACTGAATTACCATTGATTTACAACGGAGAAGATATTTTTGACACGATCGATATACTTGCAAGAATCATCGTCAGAAATTCAAAAATTATATAAACAAACAAAAACAAAGTGATATACAATGGAACTAATGAATGCAAAAGGAGTAAGAGATTTTCCACCTGAAGAAAAAATTATCAGACAAGAAGTAGTTGACACTCTAAAAACAACTTTCGAAGAGTTTGGCTTTAATCCTTTGGAAACACCAGTAATTGAAAGATTTGATGTTTTGACTTCAAAATTTGCAGGCGGTGAGGAAATTCTAAAAGAAATATTCACTTTCAAAGATCAAGGAGGAAGAGAACTCTGTTTAAGATATGACTTAACAGTTCCTTTTTCAAGATTTGTCGGCATGAATCCTAATCTTAAGATGCCTTTCAAAAGATATCAAATTGGAAGAGTATATCGGGATGGTCCAATTAAACTCGGACGATACAGAGAGTTCTGGCAATGCGACATTGACGTTGTAGGAACAAAGAGTATGTTGGCGGATGCCGAAATATTAGCAGTCGTTAGTGCAGTTTTCAAAAAACTAGATTTCAAGATTGAAATCAAACTAAACAACAGAAAAATATTAGATGGAATTCTGGCATTTGCAGGTGTAAAAGAAAATAAATGGATTGATGCAATATTATCAATTGATAAACTAGAAAAACAAGGTATTAATGAAGTTAGAAAAGAATTAGAAATGAAAGGTATTTCTGATGATGCAATTGCTAAAATTATGGGCGTAATTCAAAAGAAAGGAACTAACAAAGAAACATTAAAAGATTTAAAATCGTTCTTAACAAGTGATATTGGGAAAGAAGGAATTGAAGAAATGGAAGAGATGTTAAAATATCTTTCGGCCTTCAAAGTAAAAGTTGATTTTGATCCTTCATTAGCAAGAGGACTGGCATATTATACAGGACCTGTTTTCGAAGTTTTCCTAAAAAATTCTGAAATTACATCATCTGCGGCAGGCGGTGGACGATATGATAAAATGATTGGTAAATTTATTGGACAAGAAGACGCTTTTCCAGCCACAGGAATTGCATTTGGTTTGGAAATAATAACAGATACATTAAAAATGAAATTAAAAGAAAAAAAGAAAACTATCACAGAAATATACATTATCCCTATAAAGACTGCAAAAGAAAGCATACGAATAGCTCAAGAGCTAAGAGCTGAAGGAATAAAAACTGATATGGACATTTCAGGCAGAGGCATTAGCAAAAATTTGAACTTTGCAAATTCTTTAGGAATCCCATATGTCTTGTTTGTTGGCGAAAAAGAATTAAAACAAAAGAAAGTCAAACTCAGAGATATGAAATCCGGTAAAGAAACATTACTAACAATTTCAGGAGTAATTAAAAAACTGACTTCTTAATCATCAAAAAGTATTGAAGCTTTATTGAGTGTGTAATCTATTTTCAATATGTTATGATATATGGCATCAATCTCAGCAGTCATGGCAGAATCAAGACCATAGGACAACATTTTCATTTCCAAAATATTCTCTACGGGATTAGACTTATCATTTACTAAAACCAAATCTGGAAAACCATCAGGATAATATTGTCCTCCATCTATCAACGCCACATACTTGTTATTCCAATTCAATTCATCAAAATTCTCATTTACCAACGCAGATAGGTCAAGGTTTTCTATTTCAAAAATCGTAGTTAAATACTCTCCTTCTTCAAATACAGGTGTTGACACTGTTTGAAAATAAAAGAAATCAACAGGTCCAACAAAAGGATTTACACTGTTCCAAGAAAATCCTTCTTTTTCAAGATTAACATCGCTGTTGTTGGCAGAAATAATAATCTCATCAACTATTTCTGAAATAGAAGGATGATACTTCAATAGTTCCTCATCAGACAAGAGTTTTGATTTAGAAAATTCTATATCAGGTGAAAAACTTGTTAAACAAAATACTGATAAAAAAGCCAAACCCAAACTCTTAATTTCATTCATAAATAAAGAAAAGTTTCAGATTATATAAACCTTTCAGTGAAAAAACCAAAAATTTATATATTACAAAGTGAAGAATTCTACTAAGAGACAATTATTTAGCGATGACAGAGATTCAAGAGCAACCACACGATAGAATTTTCAACATTCTTTTTCAAGAAGATGAACTTACATGGCAGAATATAATCTACGACCTTGTCAGAAGCGAAGAAATGGATCCATGGAATATCAATATTTCTCTAATAGCACAAAAATTCTTAGAAAAACTAAGAAATTTCAAGGACATGGATTTCAGAATATCTGGAAAAATAGTCTTAGCGTCTGCCATGCTGTTGAAAATGAAATCAACCAGACTACTGGATAAAGATTTAATGGAATTTGATAGCCTATTGGCAACCTCCGAAAACGAAGCATATGAAATATTAGAAGAATTAACCAGTGAATACCAAAGAGAAAAAACAGATTTACCAACACTCAGACCAAAAATACCACAGCCAAGAAAGAGGAAAGTATCAGTATTTGACCTGGTGGAAGCATTGGAAAAAGCGCTCGAAGTTGAAAACCGAAGAAAAAACTATGTTGTACCAGAAACAAAAACTGAAGCGCCAAAGAAAACAAGAGAGATATCATTGGTCATAATGGATGTATACGAAAAAATTGTTTCGTTCTTCACCAAGTCAACTAAGAAGCTAATGTTTACAGAACTAATCCCATCGGATACTAAAGAAGATAAAGTTTTCACATTTATACCATTATTACATTTAGACTCTCAGCAGAAAATTAATATGATGCAACAAGAACACTTTGGAGAAATATCAATAATTCTTAATAAAGATAAGAAGTAGTAATCCATAGATTTTCAAAACTTCAAAAAGCGAAGCTTTTTGCAGTTCAAAAACCAAAAAGTTTTTGAAACAATACTGTTTCTAAATATCATGGCAACCATTATGATGGGCATAAATAATAATCCTAATATTGGATTATATGCTTTTGTAACAAATAAATTTGCACTCGTAGGACGAGAAGCAAGAACTTCAATAGTTAAAGAAATGGAGAGAATATTAGAGGTTCCTGTTCATAGAATTGCAATAGCAGGCACATCTCTTATAGGAGTATTTTTATCAGGTAATGAAAAGAAACTACTAGTTCCAAGCATAACTTTTGAAAGAGAATTAAAAGAATTGGATCGATTAAAGATTAAATATGAAGTTTTCCAAACGGACCTTACTTGTTTGGGAAATAATATCTTAATGAATAAGAATGGCGCTTTAGTAAACCCTGACTTTTCAGATGAAGAAGTTAAAAAGTTAAAAAGCATCTTAAAAATTCCTGTTGAAAAATTCGGAATTGCAAAAACCGAAACGCCTGGTGCATGCGCAGTTATTAATGGAGACAAAGCTTTAATTCATAGAGATACATCAAGCATTGAGACTAAAAAAATTGAAAAAGTTTTAAAAGTTCAAACCATGCCAGGTACTGTAAACATGGGAGTTCCACAAATTAAATCAGGAGTGCTATGTAACAATAAAGGCTTAATTATTGGAGAGCTTTGTGGACCTGCAGAAATCATGAATACTGAAGAAGCTCTTGGATTCATTGAAGGTTGAAATTATGAAATTTGCAAATCTTAAAATTTGCAAATTCATAAATTTACCAGAGGGAAATTTATGAAACATATGCGATTAATAACTGGTAGTTCTAATCCTGAGCTTGGTCAACATATAGCTGATTTCTTGAAGAAAAACCTGACAAGTATCAATGTCAAAAAATTTGCAGATGGCGAGATATATGTTAGGGTGAATGAAAATATCAGAGGTAATGATGTTTTTATAGTTCAATCAACCATTACCAGCGATGATATAATGGAATTGTTGATAATCATAGATGCTGCCAAAAGAGCTTCAGCCGATAAGATAACTGTTGTCATACCCTATTTTGGATACGCCAGACAAGACAGAAAGGCAAACCCTAGAGAACCAATAACTGCAAAATTAATAGCTAATTTGTTGACAATCGCAGGCGCCAACAGAGTTTTAACAGTTGATTTGCACGCTCCACAAATTCAAGGATTCTTTGACATTCCGTTGGATGATACATGGGCATTTCCTTTATTCGTAGAGTATTTCAAAAAAAAGAAAATTAAAAATTTAGTGGTGGTTTCACCCGACGCAGGCGGTGTTAAAAGAGCATTGCATTTAAGCAAGGCACTGAACTCGCAGTTAGCATTAATCGATAAAAGAAGAGTGGACCATAACAAAGTCTCTGAAATGAACATCATTGGAGATATTTCTGGAAAAAACGTTATAATCTATGATGATATAATTGATACTGGCGGAACCATTTGTAAAGCCACAGAAAAGTTAATGCAAGAAGGAGCGAAAAGCGTTTACATATGTGCCACTCATCCGGTGTTCTCAGGCGATGCAATTAGTAAACTACAGGATTCATGTGCAAAAGAAGTTCTAGTGACAAACACCATACCTGTAAAAAGCCAAGGAAACATAAAATTTATTGACATTGCACCAATGTTGGCTTTAGCAATGAAAAACATTCACAAAGAAGAATCCGTAAGCACATTAGGAAAGCAATTATTTAAAAAGAAAAAGACATCCTTCTTAAAAAGGTGAATTAGTTGAATCAAGAAAAAATTGTTGAATACCAATTATTAGAACAGCAAATGCAGCAGCTCAATGTTAATTTGCAGAATATTAATCAAAATATTGAAGAATTAACTTCAATTCTAAAAACACTTGATGAGTTTAAGAAACTGAAAAAAGATGATAAAATTCTTGTTCCAATTGCAAACGGTATATTCGCAGAAGCAACACTAAAAGACGCTAACAAATTAAAAGTGAACGTCGGAAGTAAAATCGTTGTGAACAAAACACCCGACAGCACAAAGAAAATGATTGAAAGTCAAATAGCAGAAATGAACACCTACAAAGAAGAAACAGTTGATATGTATGAAGGACTCTATTTGAGAATGCAGGCTTTGCAAACAGAACTAATTGCTGAGCAACAAAAAGAAGAAAAGAAGTAATTATTATTTCTATAACATTTTACTTAATCCATTTAAGAAATACGGTCTGCTCAATTGTGGTAAAGCTCCATACCAATTCTTTAAAGTCTTTTGATTATACATATGACCTAAAGTAAATGATAACGCATCGTTTAAAAAGTAAGTTGATACTCTGGCCAATGAATTTCCTTCATTTGTAATTAGTTTTGTTGCTTGAGTTTTTTTCTTTTTGTCTAGTTGATATTGAATATTTGTTTTAAAACAATTTTTATATTCTCTATAAAATTTTTTTATATCCTTTTCTTCAGTCAGATTATTGATTGCATAAATTTCTAAATCAACAGAAACAGTTTTATCAACAATATTTTCATTTATCCTATCTAAACAATTTTTAAGTACAGACTTTTGTTTTGCCATAAAATATAGGAATTAAAATAATTATATAAACTTAACTAATCAATTTATCCCCAAAACTTTTATAAACACCTATTTTTTCTATAACATCATGTTTAAGTTCCTAAAAGACAAACTCAAAGGCGTTGTCGATAAATTCAAATCCGACGTAGAGGAAGAAGTCGAGACAAAAAAAGTTGAGAAAAAGGTTAAAGTAGAGAAGAAGCCGAAGAAAGAGACAAAAAAAGTTGAGAAAGAAGTTAAAAAAGAAGAAAAGAAAAAAGAGACGCCTAAAAAAGATAAAACCAAGAAAAAAGTCGAAGTAAAAGAAAAGCCTAAAAAAGAAGTTGTTGAAGAAGAAAAACCTGAAAAAAAATCATTTTTTAAAAAAATATTTTCTAAAAAAGAAGAACCTGAAGAAGTTGTTGAAAAAGAAGAGGTTATTGAAGAAAAAGAAGAACCTCCTGAAGAAGAAATTGTAGAAGAAAAGAAAGGTTTTTTCAAAAGAGTAACTGAAACAATAACTAAATTTAATCTTTCGGAAGAGAAATTCGAAAATTTATTCTGGGATTTGGAAGTGACTTTACTGGAAAACAACGTTGCTGTTGAAGTCATTGAAAAAATCAAAGCTGATTTGAAAGAAGAATTAACAACTGGCAAGATTTCTAGGAAAGGAGTGGAAGAAGTTATCAGAGACACTTTAAAAAAATCCATAGAAGAAGTTCTAAACATCCCGACATTCGACTTAATAAAGAGAGCCAAGAGTAAAAAACCATTTGTAATCATATTCATAGGAGTTAATGGTTCTGGAAAGACAACTAATATGGCTAAGGTCGCTCACTTATTTCAGAAGAATGGTTTAAGCGTTGTTTTCGCAGCCTCAGACACTTTTAGAGCTGCGGCCATTCAACAATTAGAAGAACACGCTAACAAACTAAAAATCAAGATGATAAAACATGATTACAATGCCGATCCTTCTGCAGTTGCTTTCGACGCCATAGAACATGCAAAGAGCAAAGGCATAGATGTTGTTATGATTGACACGGCCGGAAGACTTCACAGCAACACAAACTTAATGGATGAGTTGAAAAAATTAATCAGAGTCAATAAACCTGATTTAAAATTATTCGTTGGTGAAAGCATTACTGGTAATGATTGTGTTGAGCAAGCAACAGCCTACAATGAAGCGGTAGGCATCGATGCAATCATCCTTGCAAAAGCTGACGTCGATGAGAAAGGCGGAGCAGCCATATCGGTTTCATATGTAACTAAAAAACCAATTCTATACCTTGGTACAGGACAAACATATGACGATTTGACTAAATTTGATAAAGAAATCGTGCTTAAAAGCTTGGATTTATAAGAAAAAACAACCTTTAAAAGTTTCTTAACATTTCTTGTTCTTAAAATGGGAGTTACTGCAAAGTTTGAAAGCCTGGAAGATTTTGTAACAGTGGTTACAGATATATATAATACTCTATCCGTAGATGTCGGTTATAAAGGCCAAAAAACTGCGGAAGAAGTCAATTCAGATTACATTGCCAATTGTTTAATGACCGATAAACTAAAAGATGATACAATTAAAGCTGTTAGTGAAAAAACCACTAAAGAAGATTTCAAAGGAGAAAATAAAGATAATCCTTTATTTATCATAGCTGCTTTTGAAGAAGCCTATGGTAAAGGTAGTGTTGATGAAATTATTAGAGGAACATATAACAACATATTATACTCTCCTGCAATTCTAACCTATGAGATTCCTGGTGAAACAATGAATATAAAACTTATAATAAGCACAAAAAAATCTAATAAAATTTTTAAAATAAAAACTAAAAATGAACTAGGTCATATTCACGAAGAAACCATTAAAGAAACAATAGAAAAATATCAAAAGAGTAAAGAAAAAAAATAAACTATTAACGAATCAGAGTCCTTCTAAAGGAACTTTTCCAAAAAAAATTGGAATTCCTAATTCTACTTCAAAGCTTTTTTCAAAACCTCAACTTTATCAAGTTTTTCCCAAGTAAAGTCAGGATCGTTCCTACCAAAATGACCATAGGATGCAGTTTTTTTATATATTGGTCTTTTCAACTTTAAATGAGATATTATATCAGCTGGTTTCAATGGAAAGTTCTTTACAACTAATTTGCTAATTTCTGATTCTGGAATTCTATTGGTTCCAAAAGTTTGAATAAAGACTGAAACCGGTTGTGCAACTCCAATTGCATAGGCCAGTTGTACTTCGCATTTTGAAGCTAAACCCGCAGCCACAATATTCTTTGCAACATATCTAGCAACATAGGAAGCTGATCTGTCAACTTTTGAAGGATCTTTACCTGAGAATGCTCCTCCTCCATGACTACCATGCCCACCATAGGTGTCAACGATAATCTTTCTACCGGTTACTCCTGCATCTCCAACTGGTCCACCTATGACGAATAATCCTGTTGCGTTTATGTGAAATTTTGTTTTTTTATCAATCCATTTGCCACATACTGGTTTTATAACATATTTCAACAGGTCTTTTTCTATTCTTCTATGACTGACTTTTGGTGAGTGTTGTGTTGCTAAAACTATTGTGTCAACTCTTTTAGGAACTCCATCTTGGTATTCTACTGTAACTTGACTTTTTCCATCGGGTCTTAGATACTTCAACTTTTTTGATTTTCTAACTATTGATAGTTTCTTTGTTAGTTTATGTGCTAAAACTATTGGTAATGGCATGAACTCGGGTGTTTCATCGGTTGCGAAACCAAACATTAAACCCTGGTCGCCTGCACCCTGTTCTTTGTGCAAACCTTTACCGGTTGTAACTCCCTGTGAAATATCTGGGCTTTGCTCTGATATTGCTACTAAAACTCCGCAACCATCACAGTCAAAACCAAAGTCAGGATCATCATAGCCAATTTCTCTGATGGTGTCTCTAACAACTTTCTGAACATCAATGTAGGTCTTGGTTGTTAGTTCTCCAGCCACAACTACAAATCCTGTTTTTGTTAAAGTTTCAATGGCAACCCTTGAATCAGGATCGTCTTTCAAAGCAGCGTCTAATAGTGCGTCACTTATCTGGTCACACATCTTATCAGGATGACCTTCTGTTACACTTTCACTTGTGAATAAATAAGTTCCTTTCTTCATAATTTTACCTCCCTAAAATTATGGAACACAAAAATCTTTTGATTTTTGTTGTTTCATTTTATTTCCTCTCATAAGAATTATTATTGCTTAAATATGTTAATGCTCCGTTGAATGCATCAAATAATCCTCTTTCAATTAATTTGTTTGTTACTTTCTGCATTTTTCCATTATCACCAGACATTAATCCTTCAATACCATGTAGTTGATATTGTTCATCTTCACTGAACAATTCATCAGCAACATTCTTCTTCATGCCCATGTATAAAGCATAGGTCCTTATGTACAAAGAATTAAATCTTACTTTAGGATCTGAATGTTTTGAAGGTTCGTCATACTGACTTGGATTCAGATATGTGTTTGCAAATGTTTCAAAAGAACCATTGAAAATAGCTTCTTGAATATCGCTCATTGAAATACCATGTTCGTTTACAAAATGTTTATCGTTTAAATTTATAACTACCATTTTTTTAAGGAACAAATAGTCTTATTTAAAGCTTATTGTTTGGATTATTCCTATATGAATAAAATAATTTTTCTCGTCGAGAAAATATTTTACACAAAATTTATAAATATTGGTTGTCTAGAATGATTTAGTGGGGGTGTAGAAGTGATTGAACTTGGTGGAAGTATAACTCTGGTCGGATTTAAAGATTTGGACCATGCAGAACTAATTGTTGTAAAGAAAGTGGTCGGTAGTTATGCTCGAAAAATGAGCGATATAAGTAACAAATTTGAAAGTGTTTCTGTGACCATGAAAGAAGTTCATAAAACTCCTAAGAGTCAAAAATACGAGATTCATTCTAAGCTGATAATGGGTGGAAAACCCTACACTTCAGAAGTTGTGGATAGAAATCTCTTTGTTGCATTAGACACTTCTCTTAAGAAAGTTTTAGCAACAGTAAGTAAATAACAGAAATTAAAAAATTATTTAGAAGTCTTCTTGCTTGATTTAGAAGTTGCAGTCTTTTTTTTAGCAGGAGCTTTCTTTTTAGGAGTTGCTTTTTTAGCAACCGTTTTCTTTTCTTCAGCTTTGACTTCAACCTTTTTCTCTTCAACTTTTTCTTCTTCAGGTTCGTCGCCTTTTGTTTTTTTCAAAGCATCTTGAAGCTTACCTTTCAAACCAGACGTTTTTTCTTCTTTTGGCTTGGATTTGATTGCTTCTTTGAATTCTTTTCCTTCTAGCTCTGCTCGAACAATTCCTTCTTCATCTTTAGTAACATTAACTTTGACGTGGTGTGGAGGGTTCTTTATGCCATGTTTCCACATATGCTCATTAACATACATTCCTAATCTTACATCTTCTGATTTCATATGTTTTTGGAGAAATTCTCTTAGTGCTTTCACTGCCTTATTGGTTCTCTTGTGTCTTGCAACTTTAAGCCATTCCTTTCTAAGTGGAACATTATAGGTTCTTTCGATAATTATTTTTTTAGATTTGTCTGTCATCTTTACGCCTTTGTTTTAGTTCTTCGCCAATTTCTTTTAACAACTGTGTGTCTTCCTGGGTGTACTTTTCGACCAAGACCATATATTTTTGGAACTGTCCAGAAAGGTGCCCATCGAGTTCTTCGACCTAGTTTTGCAAGTCTTAGTTTTCTGCTTAAATGTATGAATCGTGCCATTTTTACTGTTTATCCTCCTTTTTTTCAGGAGTTTCTTCAACTTTAATTTCTTCTTTTTGTTCTTTATCTGGTTGAACTTCAGTAACCTTAGTTTCTATAACCTTTGTTTCTGTTTTCTCTTCCTTAACAGGTTGTTTAGGAGCCTTTTCTTTTTTCTTGGAAATCTCTTCAGTTCCAAGTTCAGAAATCTCTGATTGCTCAAAATTCTCCGAATTTTGTGCACCTAAAGAGTTTAGATCTTTAGATTTCTGTTTAACTTTTTCGACCTTGACTTCCTTTGCTTTATCTTTAGCAGGTGGAGCTTTCATCAATTGTTCTTCTTTTGGGATAACCGGTGTTGCTTCCTTCTTTTCTTCAGCTTTTGGAGCAGGTTGTTTTGGTGCTACCTTTTTAGCAGGTGTTACTTTTCCACCTAAGCTTTTTGCTACTGAGTATAATATTGATTTTCCTTTAGGAGTTATTACTCTTCCTTTATGTTTTCCTCTAACATCTTGTTTTATAAGTTTTGCAGCTTCTAATTGCTGTAGAATTTTTCTAGCAATGCTTCCTGATCCTTCGAAAAATTTTTCTGGTTGTACTCCTCTGTTTTTCTTTCCACCATATTTGGCTTTAAGTTTTGAAACACCTATAGGACCTAGAAGATATATTTTTCTTAAGACTGATGCTGCTCTGATATACCACCAATCATCGTTGACAGGTGGTCTTTGTTTATGTACTCCTGTTTTGACAAACGAAGCCCAGCTAGGTTTATCTATAAGTTTCTTCAGCTCTTCGGCTGTTTTCTCAATCAATTCGTTCTGTTCTACATTAAATAACATTTTTTCACCTAATTAATCCGTCTTCCAGAACCTCTAAACCAAGATGATGGAAATATAGACTATTTATAAAGTTTATGTATGAGCATATGGAAAATATTATAAAATAAAGCAGAATTATAGTCATTGAGGTGTTTATTGTGACTAAAGCATTGTATTTGGATGATTCATATTTGAAAGAGTTCGATGCCACTGTTAAATCCGTTAAGGATGATAAATTCGTTGTTCTTGATCAAACGGCTTTTTATCCCAATTCTGGCGGTCAACCATACGATGAAGGTACCATGGAAGTTAATGACGAGAAGTTCAAGGTTGTTTTCGTTGGTAAGTTTGGGAGTGATATTAGTCATGAAGTTGACCATCCTGGTTTAAAAGAGGGTGACAGGGTTCATTGTGTTATTGATTGGGATAGACGCTATCGGTTGATGAAGATGCATACTTCTGCTCATATTGTTAGCACTCTTGTTCATAATGAAACCGGCGCTTTGATTTCCGGTAATCAACTTGATATTGATAAGACAAGAATTGATTTCAGTCTTGAGAATTTTGACCGGGAAAAAATGTTTGAATACATTGAACATGCAAATAAAGTTATAAAAAGGAATTTGGAAGTAAAACATTATTATCTTCCTCGTGAAGAGGCTATGAAGATTCCTTCTGTTGTTAAACTTTCAGGTGTTCTTCCTCCTCAAATTGATACTCTTCGTATTGTTGAGATTGGAGATTTCGACACTCAGGCCGATGGTGGAACTCATGTTAAGAACACTTCTGAGATTGGAAAATTAGAGATTCTGAAGATTGATAATAAGGGAAAGAATAATCGTAGAATGTACTATAAAATAAGCTAAAATATATTTTAGTATACTAAATTAGTATATTGGTATGGTGTTTTTATAGAAAAGTTTATAAAGAAACGTTTCAATAAATAACCTGTGAGTTCCCAATGTATGACATCCAACAAATTCAAAAAATAAACGCCATGTCTCAAGAGCTGAAAAAATTCGGTTTTGCTGCAGATTCTACACAGGGCGTTGAAAGTGCCTCAGGCATGCTGATGAACAACGAAGAACGAAGAAATAGTAAAGTGTTTACAACCGAAGAAGAAGTCGTTGTTGAACTCTCTAACAATTTCAAACGATTCAAAGATATGACTGCCATAAGAATGAATGACATGTCTAAAGAAATCGTGAATTTAAATGGTCAAGTCAAAGATTTGCTCAAATCAATTTCCTCGCTACAAAACCGACCGCCTACCCGGATTGAACAGCCACAACAGGCAACCGCCAGTCCACAAGAAACTGTAAACAATAGTTCAGAAGCAAAACACGAAAGTCAAGAAAGAAATAGTAAACCGTATAATGAAAGACAAGGAAAATTCTCACCCGGCGATGTGAGAATAGAAGATATTTTTTATTGCGGTCGAAAATAATTCTTTAGAGAGCTTGAGAAGGCTACTTGAGTTCTCTGAATTTTTTTATATAATACTGTGAAGAATTGCTATCTGTTTTTCAGGATCGCCTTTTTGCAAGAACGAATCAGAAACAACAATATCTGCACCTGCATCAACGGCTAACCTTGCGGTTTCGTCGTCAATACCACCATCTATTTCAACTTCAACACCTGGATTTCTTCGTTTGATGACTTTAATTTTTTCCAATGCTGATTTTTTGAAATTTTGACCACTGGCACCCGGCTCAACACTCATAACAATAACAAATTCAATTTCTTCTAAAAATGGAAAGATTGTTTCAACAGAAGTACTTGGATTAATGGCAATTCCTGCTTTCACACCTCTGACATGAATCATTCCTATGACTGCTTCAGGATTCTGAGTTGCTTCTATGTGAAATGCTATTCTATCGGCTCCTGCGTCTATAAAATCATCCACGTGCTCTTCAGGATTCATAACCATTAAATGAACTTCTTTAGGTAAATTCGTTTCTAAGAAATCAATTGCGTCAGCCCAGGGAGTAGTTTGTGGAACAAACTCTCCATCCATAATATCTAACTGCAAATAATCTGCAGACTTAACAGAATCAACTGCTTCTTGAGAGAAATTCTTTGATAAAATCGATGCTGAAACTTTAACCATTAAATCAATGTTTAAGAATTACTATTTAAATTTTTTTAGCGATGCAACCAATTAATTGGAAAAACCTTTGGTTCATCGGCAATTCCTTTCTCAATACCGAGTTCAGGCATCCCGTTAATTATATCATCAAGTTGTTTATTATAACAATTAAACACTCTGAATTCTAATTCGTCAGTAGAACCATTGCGCACTTCGTCAGGATTCATTGGTTGATACTCTATTTTAACTGCTTTGAAAACAGTTTCAACCAAAGGCCAATTATTGACATTAACTTTGTAATATACCATCTTAAAATGAGGTAGGAGTGTAAAATTTATAAATCTTTACTAGTTTTACCCTGAAAAAAGGAATATTATCGGGGCGGTGGTCTAGCTTGGTATGATTCGTGGTTCGGGGCCACGAGATCGGGAGTTCAAATCTTCCTCGCCCCATTCCTTTGACACGAAGTGTCGCGACCAACGGAAGCATATGCAGGGTCAACGAATGCGTGTCGTTGGGGTAGTGGTCTAGTTTGGCTATGATTTGCGGCTGGGGGCCGTGAGATCGGGGGTTCGAATCCTCCCTACCCCATATATTATTTAGAAAGTTCTATCAACTTCTTTCTTGAAAACGTTAATTATAACAGAATAATCATTTATGAACTGGTTTAATTCTAAGGGTTTCACTATCTTAAAGGTTTTGAAAATAATTAGTTTATTATTCTTGGCTTCAACAATTATCTTTGAATCTAATCCTTGAAAAAAACTTCTTACCTGTGGAGAAAATAGTTTTCTAACGGCCGGTTCATTAGCACCTGATAAAAAAAATTTCTTTGAAAACTCAGGGCTTTCTTCAAAATTTATATCTTTATCTCCAAACAACTTGTTTATTTTTTGAAAGAATAATTCTTTGGTAAGATAAAAATCAGGTATCGGAGAGTCCATATCAACTTTGATAACCGTTTGATGATATCTTTGTGAACTGTCCCCTCCACCGGTTGTATATTTATAGTCAAATATACTCATGTTTAATCCTCCACGTCGCCCTTTCAAAACATTTCTAATTCTATGATTGTAACCTTTATGAAAACTGTTAAATGTTTTCATCTCAGCTAAGAATTCACCACTACCTTTCTCATCAAATGAAAAACCAATTTTCACAGATTCTACACGTAGAGCTTCTCTTCTTTTTTTGTCAAAATAATACCTTAATCCAAAAATAATTGCAAGAAGAATTATAGGCATTAAAAAAGGTGTAAGAACTGTTAATTCTGATAAACCAATCATTTAACAATTCATGATTTTAGTATATAAAAGTTTTTCTCTTTAAGATAAACCTATAAAAACCTGCTTAAATTCCCTTTTTGTATGAATTTCGAAGTTGAGTTAAAAGTGTTGCATAAATGGATGGAAGATGAAGCCATAGTAAGTAAAAACGTTCAGAATAAAAAAGATAAACTTATAGATTATCTGCAAGCAACTTACATGGAATTCAAAGAAAGCATAGATGCAAAAGTTCTAAATTATCTAAAAAAAGAATTTAACGACACACCTCCTTTGAATTACGAAACATTTGCAAAAGAATTTAGCATTGGATTTCCGCATTTTATTTTCAGCGAAAAAGACTCTGCAGTTCGACTGAGATATGTTGAACAGGAAAATTTAAAGTCTGTGGTAAGAAAAAAACCAACCATTCAATATCTTGATAAAATTAAACCTGAATTAGGATTATTTGCAAAAAAAGCAGGTATTGAAAAATTAATTGTTCATTCTCTTGGCAACACAAGAATAATTAATCCATATAAAGAATAAATTTTTATATTATAACTCCAAATGTTTCTTTATGATATTTATTGGCGCAGATCATGCTGGTTTCAAGCTAAAGGAAGAAATCAAAGAATTGTTTAATTCTATGAATATTGAGTTTGAGGATTTAACGCCTGACTTTAGCGAGGGTGATGATTACCCTGATTCTGCTTTAAAAGTCGCTGAAAAGGTCGTAGAAAGCAGTTCTAGAGGCATAATTCTGTGTGGAACTGGTATAGGTGATAGTATTGCTGCCAATAAGGTTCCTGGCATCAGAGCTGCTCTTTGCAGACAAAAGGAAGAAGCAGAGCTTAGCAGAGCCCATAATGACTCAAACATTTTGATTTTATCCGGTTGGTTTGAAGAAAAAGGAAAGCTACAAGGCATTATTGAAGCGTGGTTGAACACTGAGTTTGAAGGTGGCAGACACGAAAGAAGACTGACCAAGATAAAAGAAATAGAGAAAAAGTATTCAAAATAACAAAACAAATAAGATAAAAAATGAGTATTGAAATCTCAGCAAGAAAAATTATATTAGTAATTATTGGTTTTGGTCTTGTTGCAACAATCTCATCATTCTTAGTTCATTTATTAATTCAAATATCTAATTATTATGTTATTCTTATGGTTTCTTGGATTATATTGTTATTAATAATAGGACTGGTTGCAGAAACTATTGGAGAAATTGCAACAGAATAAATCAGAATTAATTATTTTCTCTTAAGAACTTTCTTTACGGCTTTAACTATGTCATTGCTTGTCAGATTATATGCTTTCATTAAATCTTCTGATGTTCCTGATTCTCCGAAAACATTGTTTACACCAACGAATTCCATTGGTGTTGGTTTGTGTTTTGCAAGCAGTTCTGCAATTGCGCTTCCAAGTCCACCATCGATTTGATGTTCTTCGGCCGTTACGACTGCATTGGTCTTGTTAACTGAGCTAAGAATTTTTTGTTCGTCTAATGGCTTAATTGTGTGGTTGTTAATTACTTCAGCACTTATGCCTTCTTTTTCAAGCATTTCTGCAGCAAGCATTGCTTCGTAAACCATTACTCCACAGGCAATTATCGTAACATCTTTTCCTTTTCTGAAAGTTTCCGCTTTTCCAGGGTGAAAAGGAGTGCTTTTTGTTGTGAATAATGGGATTTTGTTTCTGCCCAATCGAATGTACATTGGTCCTTTCATAATAACCGCTTGATGAACTGCTTTTCTTGCTTCTTCGTAATCACAGGGTACAATCACAGTCATGTTGGGCAAGGTTCTCATTACTGCAATGTCTTCTAATGCTTGGTGGGTTGCGCCGTCTTCTCCAACCGTTAAGCCCGCATGTGTACTTGCTAATTTCACATTAGCATTGTTGTAGCAAACACCAACTCTTATCTGATCCAAAGCTCTATTGGGTATAAAAGCTGCAAACGTGGACACAAACGGAATCTTTCCAGATAATGCTAAACCGACTGCCATTCCAACCATGTTTTGTTCTGCAACTCCACATTGAAAAAACCTTTCAGGGTATTCCTTTTCAAAGTCATCCATACCTACACTATCGGTCAAGTCGGCTGTTAAAGCAACTACTTTATCGTTATGAGCTATTTCCATTAAACCAACTCCATAACCTTTTCTAGTTGCTTTTTTATCCAAATCTTTCAGTTTCATTTTTCTAGCTCCTTCAATGCAATTTCTGCTTCTTTATCAGAAAGTACCTTTCCATGCCAAGTATAATCATTCTCCATGTAAGAAACTCCTTTTCCAGGAATAGTTTTCGCTATTAATACAATCGGTCTGCCCTTGTAATGTTTTATTCGCTCAAATGCACCTAACAATTTTTCGATGTTGTTGCCATTGGTTTCAACAACGTGAAAGTTGTATGCTTCAAACTTTTTTCTTAATGGCTCAAGAGGCCATATATCTTCTGTATTACCAGATATCTGTATGTGGTTTCTGTCAACTATTACTATTAAATTATCTAATTTCCATTTATTGGCAGCGTTTACCGCTTCCCAACTGCTTCCTTCATTGAGTTCTCCATCAGATATAATACAATAAATTCTGTGGTTTTGTTTGTCAAGTTTTGCAGCGAGAGCCATGCCTACTGCAACACTCAAGCCCTGTCCCAGTGATCCTGAGCTAGATTCCACTCCCGGTAAATCCTTATAACTTGGATGACCTTGCAATCTTGAGTTTAGTTTTCTAAAGGTTTTCAACTCTTTAACAGAAAAATAACCACTTCTAGCCATGGCCGAGTATCTCACCGCAGAAATATGTCCATTTGAAAGAACCAGTCTGTCTCTATCATTCCAGTCAGGTTTTTTTGGATTATGTTTTAACAGGTGAAAATATAGAACTGCGAAGATGTCAGCCATTCCCAGAGCTCCTGCAGGATGCCCTGATTTAGAACCTGATATCATTCTAATGATATCCTGTCTTAGAATCTTAGCTTTAGCCTTTAGCCTCTCAACCTCTTTCATAAGAGTAGTTTAGACGCTAGTTGTTTATATATTTTACGAAGAAAATTAAAAAAAAGAAAAAAATTAAGGAAAAATTTAACTTGCTTTTCCTCTGATACTTCCTGCGGCATTTAAAGCAAGACCGGTACTTGATTGTGTGTAATCAAGAACTATTTCTGCTTTGAATCTACCATCCGCAACAGCACCACAAGTAACCATGACAGTTCCTTTCTCATTGTTTGAAAGTTCCATATAGTCAGCAGTTGGTGTCGCACCAATTCCTGATGCAAATAAGAACGTACCTGTACAATCGTCACTTGTTATTGTTCCTGCAGTAACATTTATTGATTCTCCTTTGCTGTTCTGCACTACAAACATAATAGTTCCTGCAGTTGCATCTGAGTTAATTGCTGCTTCTCCAATACAGTCTAATCCTGCTGGGAAACTACACTTTGCTGGTAAGAAACCTGCTGTGTCCAATACTCCAAAATAAGCTAAAGCGCCTATTGCGGCCATTACTACTAAAATTGCCCAACCATAGGTCATCAAAAACTCCATGGCGGCCTGTCCTTTCTTAAACATGTAGATCACCTCATCATGTTGTAAACATGCTTTGTGGTTAAATATTGAAACTATTCATATATAAATCTTTTGGAAATAAAACTTGTTTACTCGTCTATATAAATCCAGACATCAACGTTCCGACCAAAGAACTTGCTATAAGATAAAGAAGTACTGCTATAAACCAGAATATTGGCAGGTATTTTAAACCTTCTTTTATGTTTCCATGTCTAATGGTGCTAACTATTGCTGCTGAGAACATGGCTGTGCTTGACAGAGTTAGTATTGCAAATATTCTGAAGTTTTTCAAGCTTACGGCCTCTCCACCCAGTGCCAGTTGAAATCCTCCTGAAGCCATTTCCGACAGGTCTATGGAACCCATTATTTTTTGTACAATCACTATTAATTGTGTTGATAATGCGAACAAGAACGGTGCCGCGACTATTGATGCGAATGTTATGAATATTACATAGGTCATGATGCTAGCACTAATTTCTCTTTTCATCAGTTTCATTTCTTGTATATCAACGACTATCTTGCTCAGTAACTCCGCCAGTTGTCCGCCCGCGTTCATTCCTTCAATTAGTAGGTTAACGGTTCTTCTAAGCATCGGAGAATCATACTTGTTTGACAAGTCGGTTAGTGCGATTGATAAATCCACACCTGCAATGGTTGATTTGGCCACCTCTTCTATTTCATTTGCTAAAACTCCAAATTTTGGTCTGACGGCAAACCACAGAGCTTGATCGATTGCCATTCCTGCACTCATGTTTGCAGATGCTAATTGCAAGAAATCAGGCAGAACGTCTTCTAGTTGTTGGGTTCTTTGAAATATTTTAATATCTAAAAACATGTAAACAATTACCCATAATATAACCAACGCAAAGACAAATATGAAAGTCCAAATTGATAACAAATATAATAGTATTTGCCAAAAGTTTGCCGAACTCATAATCATTAGAATAACTATTACTATTGAGAATACAAAGCAGAATATCACTGCAAACTTTTTCATTATACCTGAGAAATGTCTTTCATCCACTGATTCAAAACCTGCTTTCACTAAGTACTCTTTCAATATGTTAAGGTTTTTTCTTGACCTACGTTTTTTCTTGCTTTGTTTACCTTTGTGTTTTAAGAAATCTTTCGTGTCTAATGGTTTTTCAGCTAGTTTTTTTTCATTCGCATCTTTCTTTTGTTCTCTTCGAACTTCAATTTTTCTTTTTATTCTGTGAAATTGACGCAGTATGGATTGAACTAGGTTAAACCCGATTGACTTCTTGACTCTTTCGTTTAATTTCATTTTTATACTATCATTGGTGGTCTTGATGATTTTATCATTGCTAAAAACATGAATTGTATTAGCATTAGGACCACCCATATTACCAATAGGAATCCTAGTGAAATATTCAATCCTATGAATGATGCAAACACCGACAACATTGTTATTCCCAGACTAGGCACTATGATGGCCATCATCATGTAGAACATTGCCAGTGGATTTAATTTTCGTCCGTATTCTTTGACTATTATTTGTTGTTCTCTGGCTATTTGTGTTAATACTGTGTTAAGAGAACCGGTTACGTTTGAGCCTGTTTTGAATGAGTTAAGTATTTGCCATAGAATTCTTACAAGGTTTGGTGAAGGAACTGTGACTATAACTTCGTTCAAGGCATCTTCCAATGAGGTTCCCAGATCTACTTTGTATACTATTTCTTGGAAGAATGGTCCTACTGCTTCATAGTTTTTAGAGATGTTTTTGAAAGCATTATAGATTGGCACTCCTGATTCCAGTTCAATTATTAAGAATCTTCCGGCGAATAATATTTCTTTTTCAATGGATTTTCGCATTTTTTCTATTTTAACATCCACCAGTTTCAGGAAGTATAGAAACATAATTGGAAATACTATTGGAAAAAATAGAATTACTTTTATGCTTCCTGAGAAAAAGAAAAATACCACCAGCATTGCTATTGATAGCATCATGGCTGATTTCCATGTGCGTCTAATATATTCCTCACTGGACATGGGCATCTTGGCTTCTTTTAATTTGAGACTAAGTTCAGGCATTTTCATTGATAGCCATTTGTATAGAAGCATTTTACCAGGCAGGTAATGGTTTATTTTTAGCAACGTACTTCATCAAATTTTCTTTGTTTGTGTAGTACTCAGCCATCACCCTTCCCACCCCATCAACTGTGTCAATATTCAAGTTTACTAGATATTTGAGAATTCTTTCTTTTTCTGCAATGTTGTCATTTATTTGTTTGTCCGAATAACCCGTGTATAGTTTTAGTGTTGCGAATAATGATTTGGATTTGTTTTTTTCCTCTAGCTTATCTGTTTGAGGATTATACTGCATCAATATGTTCTCTGTTGAATCAGGAAGTATTTCAGCTATTTGGAATGTTCTTCTTTTTCCTGTTCTTCTATTTCTAAATTGAACAACTATTAATGATATTGCTGGCAATAGTATTTTTGGAACATCTATTGGTGCGTTTGTTAGTCTTTGTATTGTTTCAAATGCGTTGTTGGCGTGAAATGTTGCGTAGACCGAGTGTCCTGTGTGTATGGCTTCGAATAATGTTTCTGCTTCTTTTTTTCTTCTAACTTCCCCTACCAGTATTCTGTCGGGTCTCATTCTTAGGCTGTTTACCAGCAGGTCGCCCATTGATATTTCTCCTTTTCCTTCTGGGTTTGGTAGTCTAGTGTTTAGTGAAACCCAGTGTAGGTATTTTGGAAGTTTTATTTCTCTTGTGTCTTCTATGGATATGATTCTTTGGTTTGGTGGGAAGAAGTTTGCCAATACGTTCAAAGTGGATGTTTTTCCGGATGCTGTTCCTCCAGCTATTATGGTGCTTAGTTCATACTGCATACTCAGCCATATTAGTGCGGCTGCTTTGATTGATATTGTTCCTGATTGTATGAATCTTGTTATGGTCCATGGATCTCTGGAGAACTTTCTAATGGTTATTGTGTTTCCTTGGGTTGAGATTGGCATTAATGTGGCGTTTACTCTGTCGCCGGTTCCTAAATGCGCGTCTAGTAGTGGTTGTAGAACCGTTATTTGTCGTCCAATTTTCAATCCTATTATGCTCGCGTAGTGTTTTATTTGGTCTTCGTCTTCTAATAAAATATTGGTTTTCAACCATCCGTGTTTTCGATGATATATCCACACTGGTTCTTTGGCTACGTTGATAACTATTTCTTCAAGATTTTCATCGCTCATTAATAATTCTAGTTTTCCCAATCCTAAACTTTTACTGATTAGGTAGGATGTCAAGAAGTTTTTAGTGTCATCATCAACATCTGGGAAATATTTGTTTATAAGATCTGAAATCATTTCTTCGAACTTATCTTCTATTTTATCGGTTTTCTTCACATCGGTTATGTCGACCATTCCCAGATTGACTTTTTTAATCAGTTCCTGTCGTATTTTTTCCAGTATGAATTCCGTTGTTTTACTGATTTTAGAAATACTTACTTCATATATGGGTACGAACTCCCCTCTTATTTGAAAAATTGTTATTGTAATGGGTATATTTTTTGATTTAAACTCGTATTGTTCAATTACTTTACGTTCAGAACTGGCTTGTTCTATTTCAACCACTGTCTCTTCATCTTTAGAAAGTTTTTTCTTTGCCAAAAAATCTCAACCCCTTATTTGAAGATTAATTGAGCAGGTGATATATATAAAGGTTTCTGAAAAAAATTGGCTTTGTCAATATTCAGAATTTATAATCCTAGCTTCTTATCATCTTAGATAATTGTTCTATGTTTCTTCTTAGAAGTGATTTTCGATTGTCAATCTGCTTGTAGGTGGCAGTTAGTTCTTTTACAAAAGTTGAAGCGTTGGTTTTATTTGTTAGAACATCGAATGCTTGTATTTTTTTTATTAATGTGTTTAAATCATGGTCTAATATGTGTTTGTCGCCGTCAATCTTGGTTAGTAATCTTTCTATTTTAATTTTTTTGTCGAAGAACCTCCTGAATCTATCAGATATTTTCTGTGTTTTTTCAGCGTAGACTTCTAATTTAGTTTCTTTCTTGGTAATTTTGTCAAGTATTGCGTCTTGAACAAGAGCTATTTTATCTGTTTGTTCTTTGCTTTTTATTAGCAATGGCTCTAGTACTTTTGTTTTTTTATGAATAACGTTTTTTTCTATTGATGCAGCCATATCTTGTAATTTAGTTATGTGTTTTTCTGCGTCTTCTATTCTGGATTCTTTTTGTCCTAGTTGTCCTTCAATGCTTTTTACTATGCCATATATGGCTTCTAATCTTTTCTTTAGATGATCTTCTTTATCTTCTAATTGTAGAATCTCTTTTTTGTCAATTTCCAAAGATGAACGTTCTTTAGTAATGCTTTCTGTCAGTACTGTATATCTTTTTTCTTCAAAGTCAATTTCTCTTCTGGCATCGTTGATTAAATCCAGGTATTCTTTTTTTTGTCGATTGATGTCATTGTCAATGTTTTGTTTTAAATCCTCATAGTGTTTTAATTCGTCTAATTCGTTCTTGACATCTTCCATTTCTGTGCCTACGTGTTTCTTTAATTCTTTGAATTCTTCTTTAATCATCTGGAATTCATCGGTTTCTCTTTCAAGGCTTTTTAGAGTTGTTTCGACTTTTCTGACAAATGCGTCTTTTTTAGAATGATAATCTTTCAGTTTTGTCTCGGCTTCTTTCTTGGTGATTTTTCGTTCTGTCAAAGTTACTTTTGACAAACCATATTCTATTCCTATGAGGTTTTCTTCTTCTAAGAACTCGGCCCATTCTCTTACAACTGATACTGATACTCCTAATTCATGAGCTGCTTCTTCTGCGTCAACGTTTTTTTTCTCGTGAATTAAAGTTATTAATTTATCGACACCAGTCTCTATATTCTTTACTGTGGCCATAAAAAAAATTATTGACTGCAAAGTATAAAAAACTTTCTATTGATGGGAGAATTATCTTACTTTTGGCACAACAATTTGTCCTTCTTCTTCATTTCCAAAAAATTCTACTTTCCCTTCTAAAAACAATCTTCCTGTAAATGCTGAAGCCACCGCGTCTAGTTCGTCTTGAGAATACTCTTTTCTGGCTAAATTCAATCCATAGAGCTGCAACAATCTTTTCAGCTCTAAATAATTATTTTTTCGAGGAATTTTCAATAAATCATAAAATGCTCCTGGGTAAACTTCTATAACCAATGCACCTTTATTTTCTAATTGTTCTTTTAACCATATTCCTCTTCTTGTCAGCATTTCCATTGCTTTCATACCTTTTGGTGGGAAAAATTTTATTCTACGTTTGTTCATGTCATGCTCTGCTTTTCGCCAACCACCTTCTTTTGGAAAGTTCAAAGGTGCATCTATCGCAATGATGTCTGGCTTTATGGACTCTACTTTAGCAATTATTTCTTCGTTGGTTGTCAGTTCTGAGATTTCATCAATTTCTGTTCCTAACAAGCAGAATCCTGTGATTCTTTGTTCGCTTCCAGCCAAATCAAGTCCGATAATTTTCATTTTCTTAAAAGTTTATTAAATCCCCTATTTTAGTTTTTGTTTTTTTAACAATGCCCCTTGGTAATTCAATTATATATTTAACTTTTTTCTTTGCAGTGTGAAAAGTGAATGGTTTGAAATCAGACTTTATATCAACAACCCTCTTTTTCTCGTCGAGAGAAATAACATCGATGGGGTAAAACACGAAGAACATGTGCAGAGAGACTTTTCTTTTCTTATCAAATTCAAATATCAAAGCATAGTCTTCTTTTTTCTTTGAGAACATTAAACCTAATCCCTGTTCCCAAGAGGATTTGCATAGTTTTTTATTATTGGCAAGAGTTTTTTTATTTGTGATGTTTTTTATCATTTTAACAACTGCTATAACTTAGTCCTGTTAATTCATAATCCGTTAAGTGTAAATCATCTATTTTAAACCATGAAGGCATGTTTTGGAAATTACAATAATTAGTTGTTAACATACCACTAAAATAAATGTAGTCAACAACGCTTCTGGATGTATAAATAGTTATGTCCTCTTGTTTCTCTAGAAAACTAATATCCACTATGCTTTCAATTCCATAGGTGCTGTTAGAAAAATTTCCTTCATATCTCATTAAAAAACTAGGAGCTTTTTCAGGTGCTGCTTTGTAATAAAAGTTTTCAATATGTTCTTTCAGATTATCAGTGTTGTTGTTTGGTCCTACAAAATCAGTTATGTTTCCTTCTACAATAAAACTTTCAAATCGTCCTAGAGTTCCAACGGTGTAAATTGGGTCTTTCAAGTTTTCTATTGGAACATTAACAACTATTACTTCAGAGAAATTCCAAGAAGCTAAACCTTTTACATCTGTCAAGACAATGTTTGTGGAAACGTCCACTTGAACATTCCATGGATCGGAATGTGATAACTTAATACTAATAATGTCCACATTCATACTTATTCCGAGTTCTCGTGCTTTGATTTTTACTCGTTCTAAATATTGTGAGAACGTCGATTCATTAATTATTCCTGATGTGAAATCACCATAGCTTCCATTTAAAAAAACTTCTTTGAATATTTCTTCGGTGTCATTTAAGTAGGTTCCTTTCTCAGAAATGTATTCTTCTAATGCAATGAATGTTCTAAATCCTGATATGTAACCTGCTCTTTCAGAATCCTCAATAAAATCTTCTACAAAAAAATTAACTGTTTTGATTCTTGTTTCAATCGCGTCATCCTTTTGTCCCGGTTGGTAAAATTGGTAAACATAAAATACAGTCATCATTATAATCAATAATATTACAACCACTGATAAATATATGAATCCTTTTTTCATTGCCATACCTGTACCTCAATTATTGATGGTCCCCATAGATAGGGAACTCCTGACAATACACTAATTACTATTTCCATGTCTTCCGATTCAATGTTGAAAACAATTCTTCCATCACCGTCCAAATCTAAACTGCTCAAAAGATTGTAAATTGCTACATCATAAGCGTCATTTGTACCATAATCAATGAGTGTCGATGTGTAACTGCAGGTATCCACTCCGGCGTAGTCTGATGGTATTGAGAAATTTGTGAATTCTCCTCCTTCTGTTTCAACAGTCCAAACACATCCATCTGCGAATTCAACGACTGCTGATCTTCCTGATGAAAGATTAATGGCTCCTCTGTAAATCAAGCTATTATTATAAGAACATCCCTGGTCATCACTTTGGTTTGCTCCGATAATCATTCTAATGGCATGTGTGCCGGGAGTCAACAATTGAGCAGGTATCATTATTCTAAAAGGATCTCCCATGGTTGCAAATTCTGGTCCGAAGTCTGATAAATTATAAACATCAGTTCCGTCTACTTGTACAGTACTCGTCCAGAAATCCTGTGAATAGCTGGTTATTATGGCTTCTTTGACGTTTACACCTGCAGGTATTAACACATCATAGTTACAGCTGGAAAACATTTCACTTTGAAACATCAAGGTTATTTCTTCAGGTGCAGGTGGTGGAATTGTTGGTGTGAAATTTATTTCTATATACGAGTCTGGGTAGAGTTCTGATTCAACATTTGTTGCACTTGTAACTCTTTGGAATTCATAGGATACTGCGCTTTCCGCAATGATGTTTGCGAACTCATGAAATATTTCTCTTAAACCGGTTATATTGTTGCTCTGTCTATAGATTCCATTTGTGCAATTCGCCATTGCACTTAGCAATTCATCATCTGCTCCTGCTCCAAATCCTATGGTGTAGAAAGTAACTTTTGATATATTATAATCATCACAGGCTTGGGCTATGGTTTGAGTACGAACGTCGTCAACTTTATTAGACGCATCACAAGGATGGGTTCCATTTCCATCGGTCATCAAAACAATTATTTTGTTTCTTTCCGGCCCAACGGCTGCCAGATCATCTTTTGCCAGTTTAACAGCCATACACATTTTTCTTGTTGCTTCTACTGATGGTTGTGGTCTGGTCCAAGAATTAAGAATACTGTGAATATAATCACTATCATCTGTTAAATCTACGTTTACTTGAGAAGCTGCAAAAAAAGAGCCAATACCTAATCTGTTTCCAGTGGCATTCAAAGCTATATCCACAAATTCATGACTTAGATTCACAGCCACATCAAATCTTGTAAGGTTTGTTCCTTCTACATCTGCAAATCCCATTGTCGCTGCTCTACTTAAAACCAGGAATGCGTCAGTTATATTACCAAGTACTTCCGATCCATTACCTGCGTAGAATCCAAGTCTTAATGGAATTGTTTTATTGCTTAACAAATCATAATCTAATAATATTGAAAGTGTACCATCAGTTATGGTGTGATCTACATCTCCGGTTACATTGGCTTGAAAAACAATTTCATTTCCAACATCCATATAAATTACTGCAGTGGTGTCAGATCCAGAATAATAATGTAATCTAATATTAATTTCATTGAGTGTTCCTGGAACATAAAAACCATCATACAAATTTATAACTCCATCTATTCCTGGGAAAATGTATTTTTTGTAGGTTCTAGTGGTAGGTGATTGGAGCTCATCGGTAACATAGGTCACTCTTAAATATCCTCCTGAAATATAACTATGTTCTAATGCGCTTTCAAATAATATTTCTATCGTGTTATTTCCTTCTGATAAAGATGACGCACAACTGGTTACATTCCAGACATCAACTTCTAGTCCTGTTGCTTGTGGATAAAAAGTGTTTTGACATTGTACACCATCTATTTCCATTGTGAAGTTTCCGCCGAAGAATCCTTCTAAAGTCATTTCAATTACATTCGAAGAGTTTATATCGGATGGTAAATCTTTTAGAAATACAGATACATTTCCTTGTCCTAGAAATCCTCCGAAATACGCGTAGGAGGATGTTTTTTTCGATTTAACTTTTCTTATGAGCGCAACGGCCGATGATCCTTCTAATGGTGATCCTTTTTCAATGCCGGTTATTAATCTTCTTGAGCTTACGAGGTTTATTGGTTTGGAAGATTTGTTTTTAGTGTATATTATATCATCATCCATTAGTATGCTCATTCCGTATCTGCTTGGCACTATTTCTTCAACCAGTAGTTTGCTAAGATTTTGTGCTCTTGGAATTTGTCCTGTCGCCCAGAAGGCACCTATTTGTTCTAATATTGTGTTGTCGGTGTTGGTTATCCATCCTTCGGTTATTTGTTGTTGTACCCATGGGTCGTTCAGTTCACTTACTTTTAATGCTCCGAATGATGTTAGTACATCTTTTGACATCAGGTCTATTTGAGCGGTGTCGATTTGTTTGAATGAGAAATTAGTTATTAACACTAGACCGATAAATAATAGCATTGTGGCTAGAAATGCGTCCATGCTGAAATAAAACCCTTTCTTTTTTAATTCCATACGTATAGCACCATTTCTATTATTAAATTATTGTATAATGTGTATCTTATTACTTTTACTAAATCTTCATAGTCCACTCCCGAGAGTGAGATTGTACAACCGGTTGCTGTAACTGCGCCATGGCCATAACCACAACCATTGCCGCTAATGTTTTGTACTGTTTCGTTTTTCTGAAAGAAAACAAAAAAGTCATATTTTGTTGTCAGGTATTTTCTGGAATCATCATAGCTTAGGTTGTAGAATAGTCCTAGTTTTGTAATGTTAAGTCTGTTGTTGGTTAATAATCCAAGTCTGACCAATGTTTCGTTGGTCCAGTCACCTGGTATGCCTTCGGACATTAGGTATTCTGACATTGTTTCAGCGTCTGCTTTTACCAGGTCGAATTCGTTTGTGCTGGCTTCATTAAACAAGAATCTTGATGCTAGTATTAGTGCTATGGAGAATATCATGAATCCTATTATAAAATCCATTATCCACATCTGTGCCTTTCGATTTCTAATCGAAATCGCAGAAAACTTTTGTTTTTGATATTTTCTATTGAATAACAACTAAATGTCCTCCAACATTTTTTAGAAGATTGTATCCTTTTTCCAGGGTTCCGCTAACTTCTGGTATTGGATATGTTAAATCAGTATTATCATAGCTTACTAATAATAATCTGTTTGTGTTGTTAACTTCATAGTTATATTTTCCGTTTATTTGTGTTGGCAGGTTTAACTCTCGTTCATAGCCTCTATGCACTTCTGAAGCCAGCATTATCTCTCTTTGTAATTTAAATCCGAAATCTTCTATTTGCGCTGATTTCCTATCTGCATTTGCATCTTGCATGAAAACGAGAAATGCGACCATCATGACCATGGACATAAATATTCCTATAACCATCATTGACATAAACTCTATGGCTATCTGTCCATTCTTCAATTTAACTCGCCTCTTGTATGATCACAGAATTGCTTTGGGCAATTATTTCAATTGAATGTAATCCTGGATTTGTGACCACTGAACCTGTTATGTTTGACGCAGCAATTTCTATGCTTGTGTATGAGATTGCACCTGTATCGACGCTTATTATGATTTGATTATCTATGAATTCTACTGATTCTACGAATTTTGGAATGTATATCTGTATTGTTTTCTTGGTTGGTTGTCCTAAATAGTAAACATTGTCGGCCGCATCCACTAGTTCTTTGCCTAGTTTTGTTATTTGAACGGCTGTAATATCTTCATTCAAATCCTGCGTGTGTGTTAAGAATAATATTAATACTGGAACTATCAATAGAAAGGCGAACCCAGTCACCATCAGAAACTCCATACTCACCTGTCCTTTTTCCATATAATACACCCTCAAGAATAATATTAAGGTTAATATATATAAAGTTTATTGAAAAAGAAGAAAGAGTTTTGTTTAGCTATCCTATGTAGGTCATTTCTTTGTATCTTTTAAGTTTGTTTATTGTTGCGTGTTTGGTTGTTGTGTTTGAACCGTTTTCTTCGTCGAATCTTTTTATTTCTTTGTTGAGGTTTTTTAGAGGTACTTGGAATCCATATTTTTTGTTCAATACTTTCAGTACTTCTTTGGCTCCTCTTAATCCAATATACATTGGGTGTCCTAATGTTTCTACCAAGAGAGATGCTGCTTTCATCTTTCTTCTTTTGCTCAATCCAACCAATAATCCTGATACGCCTATTATTGGTCCAACAATACCATATAAATTAGTGTCTACTTTGTATTTTGAGAACTCTTTTACAAATGCTAGTTCGTTGCCAGTGCAGAATACTTTTGGTTTGATTGGTTCTTCGTTTATTCCTATACCACCAATGGTTACTATTTCATTGCAGCCATGTTTTTGAATTACGTCTAGTACGTTTTCTGTGAATTTGTATGATGCTGTTTCTTCTATTGGTTGAACATCTCCTGTTAAGAATAGGAAGTCTTGTCCTTTTATGTTTTTATGATAAAATTCTATTTTTGGTAGTTCAACAAGGTTGTCTTCGTTTACAAATACCGAGTTTGGTAGTGAGTGTGAGAATACATCTATTACTTTACGTGCATCCAGTTCTTCCACCAAGACATCGACTGCTATTTTCCCAACGTTTCCCAGTCCTGGAAGTCCTTCTATAAATATTGGTTTGTTAAACTTCAGGTTCTTTTTTGATGAAAATTTCCAAGCAGTCATTTTGTTTTTTTGTTTTT
>JBDRGV010000042.1:0-5452 GCA_043817405.1 archaeon
ATTCTATAACTTTAAATACTAACAACTTTTTTTCTATATAAAATGTATAAGTACGATTTAAAGAAAGCCATCGAAGCCATAAAAGCTGAGAAAGCTGAAAAAGTGTTATTGCATTTGCCAGATGGCATGAAACCTAAAGCAAATGAGATACAGGCAGCCATTAACAAAGAGACAGACACAGAAGTATTGATATGGGCTGGTTCATGCTTCGGAGCCTGTGATTTGCCTATAGAAGCAAAGAACATAGGCATTGACATGATAATACACTTCGGACATACAAAATGGAGATATGACTAATGTTTACAATAGACAAATTACAACCAAAAATCGATAAAGCAGCCAACATGATAAGACAGGCCGCAGAAGACAATAGACTAATAGTTCTAAGACATCACGGAGACGCAGACGGCTACTGTGGAGCTCTTGCAATTGAAGAAGTCATTGTTCCAATAATTCAGAAGAACAACAGCAGAACATGGCAGAAGTTCAAACGATTACCAATGAGAACTCCATTCTATGATTACATGGACGCATTGAAAGACATTGTTTACCTGAAAGAAGAGAGTTCCTACGGAAGAAAACCATTGCTTATCATCGTTGACAATGGAAGTGGAGATGAAGATCTGCTTGCATTGAAGAGAATAATGCTTCACGATGTAGAAATTATTATTCTAGACCATCATATTTATTCTGAAGAAGTCGATAAACTAGTGGATTTACACGTCAATCCTAGAACCGAAGGCGGAGAAGGAGATGTCTGCGGAGGAATACTTGGATACGAAGTTGCAAACAAAATTGGAAAAGCAAGACCTATTTTCGCCGCTGTCGCCGGAATCGCAGATAAGAGCAAGGATAAATTCGTAGAGCCATACATAAAATTAGTTGGTGAAAATCGAGAGTTCCTGAAAAAACTAGCTTCATGCGTTGATTTCGAAGCCTATAACCTGAAATTCGGAGATTCAAGTCCCATCTATGATTTATTTAATGAAAACCAAAAGAAAATAGTTAATTTGCTATGGCCAGAACTAGAAAAGAGAATTAAAGAATACACCACTGTTGTTAAGAAATATTTCAAGGAAGAAAAGCTGAGCAAAGGAAGCCTGTGCACACTAGACATGGAAAAAACTGTTCTACTGGGTAACTATCCCACAACTGGAAAAATCATTGGAATCGCACATAGAACAATATCAGGCCCAAGAATTAGCTTGGGATTCGGAGATTCATTCGTAACATTCAGAGTTGACGGAGTTGAGTTCTCAATAACAGAATTAATGTCAGCGATGAAGACAAAACTTCCCCACGGCTTGATAAGCGGCGGTGGACATGACTACGCAGGAACTGTAAAGTTCATTTCAGCTGTAAAAAATGAAGCTCATAAAATAGCAGTTGATTATGCTAAAAGCAAACTTTCTTAGAATTTCAAATTATTTATTTTTCTCAAATCATCTATTCTTTTCTGAGCAGGAATGCTCGTCCTGAACAGGTTCTGAAAGACTCTCTGAAGCCATTCAACCCATTCCTTGTCGTTTATCTCGTAGAATATTGCTTTCTCACCTTTCAACTCGTCTTCTTTGTACAACGATGGATTGATTACTTCCTGAAACCTCGCTTCTTTATCATCAATTATGAAACCACGAAGTGGTTGAAAGCAATGTCTTATCTCGATCATTTCTTTTCCAATCCTTGAATTAATGGCCAATAGCTTCTTTATGTTATTGATTCCAGCGATTTCAACTCTTGAAAGAATTTTAATTTTAACACCTGCTTTAGCAAGATCTTCTGCCACATCTATTAGTTTTCGATTGTTCTCAACAAGATTAATCCATGAGTTATTGCCTGAGAAATGAAGTATTTGTTTCTCTGCATTTTGAAGATATCCTATCAGGTTTTGTTTGACAGTTATTCCAGTCTCAGATCTATACTCTACAAATGCAGATTTTTTCTTGTCATCAATGTATTGGTAGATGTCAAATAATGAAAAGTCCTCTTCTTTTCTGGCATGTTCTATTTGTTGAAAAAGTTTTTCCTGAAACGATGATGAATGAATTTGTTCTATGTTGTTCCAGAACACGAGTTTCAATGCACCTCGGCTTCCTTCTCTAAAAGTTCTTAGTGAGATTGTTCCTTCTTCATCAGCGATTTGTTTTAGATATCTGTCTGCGGTTCGCCAATTCTTTTTTATATATTTAGAAACTTCGTCGACGGTTCTCGGCTTAGAATATACAAAGTCATTTATCTTCTTAATAGTCTTTTTATCCAACACCATGATATTGGGAGAATTCGTCCCTTATTAAAAGTTTCTAAAAACTACAACTATAAGCTTAGTTTTTGTACAGCAAATTATAATTTAACTACAAGTATATGATGTTAGCCTTGTAAACAAAGGTGGTAAAAAATGCATAATATTACAGATAAAGACATAAAAGAACAAGAAGCATTAACAGACATCTGCGACTACGCAGTTCTTTTAAAAAAATGGCGAGGGGATGCAGTAGGGTGTGAATTAGCAGGAGATTTTCCATGGGGTGCAGATAGCAGAGAATTGAAAGCTTTAGGATATTATTGTGTATGTACACATTCTTATGATACAGGTCATATTTCACTAGACACAGAAATAAATAAAGTTCTAATGTATGGTTGCAAAAAAAGAGTGAGTAAATAAGTAGAGGAAAATAGAAAATGGAATTAAGCGATATAGTTGGAAGAATAGATAAATTAATGATTAACGAAGATAGAAAAGATGTAGAGTTCAGACATATAATAGCCACGACAGAAGTTGGCGATATTGGAAAGTACATAACTCACGATCCTATATTGAATCCGGGAGCAAGACCGCATGGTTCTGACCAAGACAAAGTATTAGCCTATGGACAAGCATTCATACAATTAATGGCACTAGCAGGACTCCATAATGTCTCCGTGGAAGAAGCTGTAAACTATGGTTTGAGAAACTGGGAAGACGCAGATTGGCGAAAAATAGAAGCAAAAAATAAGGAAAGAATTGTTGGAAAAGTTGCTAACCCTGGATCAGTAGGAGGGACTGCTTATGTTGTTAGTAGTGAACATCCTATGGATAAAATTTCTATGGGTCAAATAATGGTAACAGAGTACGCTCTTCCCGACATCTCAAACTATTTGGACAAACTATTGGCTTTTGTAACCGATCATGGAGGAGCAACTTGCCACGCAGCGAACGTTGCGAGAGAAAAAGGAGTTATATGCATAGTGGGAACAGGCAATGCTACAAAACTAATAAAACATGGCCAAGAGATATATGTTGATGCAAGTGATATGAATAAACAAGGAGAAGTAATATTAAAATAGGAGGTAAACAAAATGAGCATAATAGGAGATTTGAAAAGTATAGATGAAATAGACAATATGTATAAAGTAACAAAATATGATGTACAGGACGAGATTATTGAAGTGTATCTAAAGCGATGGAAACCGGAACAAATAGCATTAAAAACCGAGTTACTTGAAGAAGTTTACAATGGAAAAACAACTTTTCAAAAAGAACTTGACAAACTTGGCACAGACAAGTTTTTGAAAGCATGGGATAATATGAGTGTTTTTTCAGGGAATGTATTTCTTGGTGAAGAAGTAAAATATCTTGATAAAAAAATAAAAGAGATAAGAAAATATAAGAGAACCGGATCTTGGTAATTACTTTTTCATTAATTTGAAAATAACGGAGGGTTAAAATGAGTTTAATATATGATTTGAAAAGCATAGATGATATAGAATGCTTGTATTTAGAAACAAAAGACAAGATTATGGAAGAAATACTTGATATTCATTGTAGTAGAGCATATTCAGGACTAAAAAAACATGAAACTCCAATGATTAAAAAAGTTATGAAAGAAGAAACAACATTTCAAAAAGAGTTAGAGAAACTAGGCGCGAATGATTTCCTAAAAAAACCATATAATTTAGAAATATTCTCAGGAAATGTATTCCTACAAGAAGAAGTTAAATATCTTGATGAAACAATAGAAATGTTAGAAAGAGTAAAATCTACTTTATATGCATGGTAAATAATCTACTTTTTTTCCATGTAACCTGATTTACCACAGGTTCGTCTATCAGAATGCTCTGCTAAGAAGTCTCCGTCAGCCTTTGGTGAGAACTTGTTCTTTCTAACTAGAACGTCGCCCTTAACTTCATAGTTCTTCCAAAGTGTTCTGGTTTTCTTCTTTTTTGCAACTTCTTTTTTGTCAGCCATGGTCTATTGGAAAAATATAGGGTTTATAAAACTTATGAATCGTAAGTGTAATACTTACCAACCATTTTATCCATATACTCAATGTTGCTCTCTAAATCAATATTTCCACCAAAGACTCCAAGAATTCCTGGTTTCATTAGAAATTTCTCCCAACCAAACCTGTCAAGTTCTTCTTTAAAGGTAGTCTGATAAAGAGTTACACTTTCAAGAATAAAACATCGATTCGCTGCATAAAGACCCGTATGCTTATCTATTAATTCAGTTATAACTTTTGTCTTTGTATCAGGTAAAAGTACATCTAAATGTTCATCTACAGTTTTTATTTGACTAACCAAACTCATTTTAGCACTCCCCCACCTCACAAAGCAGAAAATAAACATTATTCAAATAGTTTTCCATTCCACAACTTTTTTAAAACTCAAACTAATTCTTAAAAAATGACAATGGAAGAATTAACTGTAACTGCAGCCATTATTGAAAAAGATGGAAAGTATCTCATCACTCAGAGACCTGATGATGGAAGGTCTAATGCAGGTAGATGGGAGTTTCCTGGCGGAACTGTTGAACCTGATGAAGATTTAGAAGGTAATCTTAAGAAAGAAATGTTTGAAGAAGCAGGTATGAATGTTAAAGTCGGTGATCGTTTTGAAAAATCAGCACATGTTTATGGCAAAACCAGACATGTTGAACTTGTTGCTTTTCATTGCAAATATGTTTCTGGGGATATACAAAAAAAAGATATTCTAGATTTTGCATGGGTTACACCTCAAGAAATGGATAAATATGACATTACAGAAGCAGATCTTCCTTTTGTTGAAAAATTAAAAACATTAGAAAAATGATCAAAGCAATTATCTTCGACATGGATGGAGTTCTTATTTCGAGTATGCAGTATCATGTCGCTTCATGGAAGCAAGCATTTGAAAAGTTCAATATTCCTACAGAAGAAAAAGATTTATTCTATTTATTAGAAGGGCTATCTTACAAAGAGACCATCAATTTTTTAGCAAAGAAAAATAATATAGATATTTCTGAAGAAGATAAATTAGAAATCTATAAGGTTAAGAAAGAAGTGTTAGAACATAAGTTTCAAATTAACATTTACGATGGAGTTATGGAAATTCTAAATTATCTAAAAGAAAAAGGTTTGGCTTTAGCAGTTGTTTCAGGTGCTCATGGAGAGTTTGTAAGAAATATAACTAGCACTTTTTTCAAAGATTTCTTTGA
>JBDRGV010000043.1:0-3554 GCA_043817405.1 archaeon
CAAAAACTGAGAGATGAGTTGCAAATCAAAAAACAAACCGATGGCAGACAACAATTAATCGAAGATGCATTGAAAAAAGTACTTGAAGAATTAAAAAATGGTAGCTAGAAATAAAATTATAGTAGGACTTGGAATATTGCTTATAATAGCATTTTCAGTGATAATAGGTGCAACCATAACAGAACTCACACCAGAAGATGAAACATGGACAAATAATGCAACGTTGATTTCTTATTCACACTGGACAACCATGAGAACCAAACATGTAATCTGGTTGTTGATAGCATAAAAGTACAAAGCAAAAATGCAAGTCATAACAATACATTTACAGAAACTTTAACGGAAGGAAATCATCTCTGTTAAATCAACATTTGGTAACGGTTTTACATTCATGTTTACAATCCCCATTACTGAGAAAAAGAAATAAAACTTTTCAAAAACAATTAAATTATTTATTTTTCAAGAGCTTTCTTAACTCTTTTCACAAAGTCATCGTTATCAAAAGGCTTTGTAATGTAGTCAATAACATTCATGTCTTTTAGATTGACCATTCCAACTTCTGAAAACTTTGCAACGGTCACAAAAATGACTTTGTACTTTTTTGTCATGGGATTTTTTCTAATCTTGTCACAAGTTTCCCTGCCACTCATTCCAGGCATCATCATGTCAAGAATTATAAGATCGGGTTTTTCTGTCTCTAGTTTTTTGATTGCTTCTTCACCATTATGGGCAGTTATTATTTGGTAACCCTCAACTTGCAAAATAGCTTTTTCTAACTTCACAATGTGTGGTTCATCATCAACAATCATTATTGTGGGTGTCATTTTAGATTTAGTCTCAGTCTCTTTTTAATTATTAGCATCTACAACCTTATCTGTAAATAGGCACAAGTCATTTATTAATTTTGTGCTTTCGTCTTTGAAAACATCGTTTGTTTTTAACTTTAAATAAATTTTATATGCTTGTTTGTGTTTCTTATCTGACAGCAGATCATAAGTAAATTTAATTATGGCATCAACTTTTTGATATATTAAAAGAGTGAAATGGAATAAAAAACCATTGCAGAACAATTCTTCTCTGAAACCGCTTTAAAAGTAACTGTTGAACTTTCTGAAGATGATATGATTCACAGAAACAATCAGGAAATAGTTGTTAGAGTGTTGTATGGTGAACGTGAAAATGCTTTGATAAAGATGCAGGAAGCAACATTCCAGTTCAAAACCGGTGGTGGAACTGATATAATACTATATATATTGTAGTTATAGTAATAATACTGATATTCTTAATAGTCTGGAAGAGAAAGAAGAAATGTCCGGACTGTAAACATAAGAATCCCATAAGTAGAACTCATTGTAAGAAATGCGGTGCTCATCTAAGAAGTCATAGAAGTCATAATAGTAACGACTCTTATTAGTTATTCTTTTTTGGCTAACGATAAATATAAATATGGTTTTAACTTTCCAAAAAATATGTATTCAATATTTAAAATTGCTTATAAATCTCCTTTAGAAATATTAACTGGAAAAGAACCTGCAGTTTTATGGGAATGGAATTATGATGAGTTTCTTGGAAGAGTTAGTAGAGAATTTTTAGGTGTTAATCATGCTAATTGGAAAATTCCCAGAAGAGGATTTTTTTTAGATGATAATATTTATTGGATTAATGCTTCTGAGAAAAAATTGTATCTTGAAAAATCTTCTTCAGATCACATTCTAACTAGAGAATTCGACAAAATTGATTTTACATCCAGGTATAGTTTTATCGGAGATAGAAAAGATGTTCTGAAAGATTTTTTAGAAGAAAAATATGGAATTCTTGACAGTGAAAAAAGTTGGAGACATTGTGGGTAAAACCCGTTTATTTCTTTAGAAAAAAAGATTCGAGCTCCCCAGAATTTTCTTGGGAGGGGGAGGGTAGTTAGAGAAGAGGCCAGGGAGCTCATAAATCTTTATTTTGTTCTGAATGTAAATCCTTTAGGAGGTCTTCTTAGCTCTTGAAGCCACATCAGACCGATCCTCATCATGTTTTTGTTAAATTTCTCACTTATTTTATAGGTTTTTTTATACAGGTCGTAGTCTATTAATCCCATGGTTTTCATAGGGGTTAATATTCTGTCGTAAAATTGTCTTTTGTTATATGAAAGTTTAATGTTCTTCTTGATATTTAAGATGCTTTCTTCTTTTGCCTCGAGTATTGTGCCTTCGTGTAATGCGGTTGCGAACATTGACATCTCTGTCTTGCCGATTTCTCCATCTTTGAGTTTCATCTGTTCGATTAGCAGTTTTCCAACTATGATTTGTTGGTTCGTAGCAAAGATTATCTCGTAGATGCTGTCTGGAAAATTGAATTGATCGAATAGTAATACCATTTTGCGTTTGCGGGATTTATCACTTGTTAAGGTGATTTGTATTAATTAAATGTGCAAACCACTATATAAATGTTTCGATTTGTATAGCTTTTAGTATACTGATGCCTTAAATGTAGACGTCTATCTAATAAATATAAGTAAAAAAATAAGTAAATTTATATATTTGGAAGAAAATAATAATATTAATCATAATAACTGGAGCAATAACATGCGTTTTAAGCGAAAACTATACACCAGAGGTAGCAGTTTTGAAACAACTATACCAATGCCTATTCTATTTGCCACAAACAAGAAAGCAAAACATGATGTAATCTTTGAATATGATGAAACCAATGGAAGATGGTATATTAAAGTGGAGAAGGCTGAGAATGAGGATGAAGATGAAGAATTGGCTAAAGCAGAAGAAGATGTTAGGAATAGGGTCGATGCCGAATTGAATAAAGATAATAAAAGTAATAAATGAATTTTGCTTATTTTGATACTTTTTAGTCTATTTAATAGAAAAATATATAAATCATAAAGGTAACTATTATACATAGGTATAGTAATAAGTATAGTAACAACAAGCAATTACGGAGATTCCGACCCTAGGGTCATAGCAATTACAATGAAAAAGGTACACGTACAGATACCGGAAGAAGTACATGTAAAGGCAAAAGTAATCTCTGTTCTGAAGGACACAACTTTAAATGAGTATTTTGAAAAGGCTATAGCTGAAGCCATAAAAAAAGATCGCGAAGTACTCGATAAACTAAAAGAATAGTAGTTGACAGACTCAAAACCTTTAGAACAGAGAACGAGATAGCGAACAGATTAAAACGAAAAAAACAATATGAAGCAGAAAAAACCAAGTAACTGGTAAAGTACTTTATAATAATAAAGTTTCATATGAAAAAGAAACTTTCATGGAAATAACAGGAAAAGTTGTTCAAAGAACAAAAATAAATATTAACTTCCAAAACGTTTTATTGTTTATCATATTTGCAACAATAATTTCTCTGTTGATTATGATAATCAGAAAAAAGAAGAAACTTATGTCTTCTTAAAAAAATCTTGAATCATCTTCTCATAAAGCATGGTTGTTTTAATACTCCACGAAGCCGGAAAACATCGATGATAATTCTGCCAAGTATATCTTTCATCCAGAAAAACAATGACTCCCTTATCACTGCCAGACCTGATACAA
>JBDRGV010000044.1:0-15717 GCA_043817405.1 archaeon
TAGCTTTTAACCTTGTATCTGCCGCCAGATGGTTTCCTTTTTGACTTGTCTTGTGTAATTGCCATTAGTTGTTGGAAAAAGAATCCATTTAAAAATTTATCTTTTTAAAATAGATTAATTCTTTTTATACTGTTTTCTAAAGTTACTCTCGCCGGATGCCAGAGCTTTCATAATATTTACTGCTGTGTTTCTAGAAATATCATGTCCTGGGATGTTTGTTAGTTTCTTACCGTCTTTTTCAATGATTGTTCCGTCATTTGATCGTCCACCTACTTGATAACCACATTCTCTGGCTGCTTTCAACAGCTCTTTCGGTGTTGAGTAAACTCTTTTTTCTTTCAATGCAATTCCCGCATAATTCAATGTTTCTTCTTTCTTGGCACTTTCTGGAGCGTCCCCTACTTGATCATCAATTGTCCCCTCTGGTTGGAATTCATCAATGGCTTTTATTCCATTATGTTGAATTATTTTCTTCTCAATTGCTGCCCCGTATCTTTGAACTGCATCGTTGAATAAATGTTCTGCTTTCACATAGGATATTTTTGTTCCTGTTTCTTTTTCTATATGTTTTCTATAGGCTTTGACATCTGCATCGTAATTTCCTCCTGCTAAGGCCAAAACTCCTGCAACCATGAAAACTAAACTCATAATGGGTGTTGATTGAATAGGAGTTCCTATGACTGCGCCTGTCACTCCTGATTCTGTACTTAGTATTAGAAATGTGCCTATTGAGAACAATGTTAAACTGATTCCTGTTCTTATTTTCCAAATCATAGTTCTACAAACTCCGTTTTCAATTGTTTTAATGATGTTAGAGTTGTTATTTTTGTGATTCCTTTTCTTGAGATAACATTTTTTATTAGGTCATAGTATTCATCTTGGTCTTTTGTTCTGATTTTGATTATCATTTCCCAGTCGCCTGTTATGATATCTATGCTTTCAATGTGTGGTAGTTTCATTAGTTCTCGACCTATTCGCTCTGGGTCGCCGTATTCGTCAGGAGATAGTTTTACAAGCATGAATACGCAGAATCCTTCGTTTATTTTCTTGTAATCAAAGACTGCCTTGTAGGTCTTTATGGCGCCTTCTTTTTCTAGTTTTTTGATATTATAATGTAAAGTTGTAGACGGCTCTTGTAGTTGTTTAGCTACTCGCGCAATTTGGGGGATGCAATAGCCAGTCTTGAACAACTTTACTAATTTTGAAGTTATATCTTTCATGTTTTCGTATAATGTTCGAATATTTATAAATTTTTTGGTGTTTATTCGGATAATCTTCAATAAAATATATTAGTTGACTTTGTTTTCACTGTTTCATAACTAAATAGAGGTATAGAAATGAAAACAAATAATTGTCAAATAACGGATATTGACAACATAAATGGATTTATGGTTCAGATGATTGAAAATCCATCTGGATTGGAAAAAACAATGCAAGAAAAACTTGTTAAAGAGTTAAATGTGTTAACTGCAGCTATTTTCAATAAAGCAACACCCATTGAAGAAACTTGGGAAAGAACAGTTGGCGTAGATATTGTGTACTTGATAAAAAATCAAGATGAAATAGTCGGATATACAACTAATGATTTGATGAAATTGAATGGCAGGAAAATGAACTATTTTAGTAGTGCATTTATCAAAAGAGACCTTCAAGATCATGGATTATACCATGAAATAAATAATATAAGGTTTAACACTCATCCAACAGACGTTATAATGACTAGAACTCAAACTCCAATAGTGATATCAGGATTTAAACGTCTTTGTGATGAAAATGGATTTACAATGTTTCCTTCAGGCGGACTCGTGCCACCTGACATAATGAACATTGCAAGGGCCTACGATCCCAATGTGAATTTTAGTTTGGTTTGCAAAGGAGTCTACGGTCGTGCTTTAATGGATGACACTCCTGAACCAAGAGATGATGTTAGGTCTATGTTTAACATGATAAATGTCAATAATGGTGATGGGATGATACTAATCGGGACCAAATAATTTTTAATTTTTTTTCGTTAACTTTTTAAACAGATTCTATTTCTTTCCATCAACAAAAACTTTATTGTTTTTGAAATTTGCTTTTTCAAGCAAATTAACAAAGATGAGTCGGTCTTAATGGCTTACTCAGGCTGGATAGGAGCTAATTCTTATCGGAGAACATTAAAATGGCGAGAATGCATTCAAGAAAGAGAGGCGTTTCAGGCAGCACAAAACCTGCTAATCTGGAAGCTAGTTCTTGGGTTAAATATAAATCCAAGGAAGTTGAATTATTGGTTGTAAAGTATGCAAAGGAAGGATTGACTCCTTCAGGTATTGGTTTAAGACTTAGGGATACCTATGGAATTCCTGATGTTAAATTAATAACTAAAAAATCTGTCACAGAAATTCTTAAGGATAAAAAATTAACTAAAGATATTCCTGAAGATTTAATGGCTTTAATTAGAAAGTCTATTTTGGTTAGAAAGCATTTGGAAGAGAACAAACATGATTTTCCTGCCAAGAGAGGTATGCAATTAACCGATTCTAAAATTCATCGTTTAACTAAGTACTACAAGAGAACAGGTAGATTGCCTGCAAGTTGGAAGTTCGACGCTAAGAGAGCGAGTTTCTACCTAGAATAGATATATAATTTTTTTTATTTTATTTTTTGTTTCTATAACTTTTTATATCTACTCACATTTCTTTTGTTTGATTATTTATGGCGGATGAAAAACCTGACTTGAAAATTCTGAGAATTGGGGTGGTGGGTTATGTTCCTCCAAGCAAATTTAATGTAAGGACTGCTTTAAAGATGATTAGAGATTCATACAATCAATTAGATGAGTTGTACAAGGAAATTCCTAAAGAGGTTGTTTCTGGTTGGATTAATGCAGGTATTCCTAAAATTGCTTACCGAGAAGCTGTTCGCAGAGGCTGGAAAAGCAAAGGAATTGCACATATGAAAGTTAATGGGCTTGAGTTATTTCCTGTTGATGAGGCTATACTGTATGGTCCTAAAAAGGGTGATGAAAGTCAAACTTTTGTTAACTCCATTGATGTGTTGGTTAAAATTGGTGGTGGGGCTCAACCAGCGCAGGAAGAGTTTATGATGCGAAGACGAGATAAACTTGTTTTACATTATGATTTGCCTTTGCTAGAGTGATTCTTGGTCAAGGTTTAAATATTTCTTCTGATTTCTCTTTTTAATGGGAAGAAAAAGATTCAATAAAATTTATACTGGTTTGAAAGAGATTTTAGAATCTCATGATTTTAAAGTTCCAGTTGATCCTAGCTATGAATATGCACTTGCTTTTGATGCTGTGCACGAATCTTCTACTAAGCTTGCTTCTTTAGTTTACCACATTTCTTTGAGTAGAAAAGACAATAAAAGTGATATTCATGTGCATGCTAGTAAATTAGGTATTGAATCGGGTGATATGTGTTGGATAAAAGATAATTCTTTAAGACAGAAATATATAGATTATCATATAAAGTGTATTTCTATTGAAGCTGAAACTTGGCCTGAGATTTCTGAGTATTTTCACAGGGAAGGTATTGTTTCTTTTAAGCAACATCAAGATATGTTGTCACTCAATAGTAATTAAAAATAGAAACATTTAAATAGTAGTATTTCTTCCTACTTTCTATGAAAACAAAGATCAGCATCTCAGTTGAGGAGAAAACCAATAATCAAATTGAAGCAATTCTCGACGACGGTTTCTTTAGGAGTAAAAGTCACGTGATTGAGTATGCTGTAAAAAAATTCATAAAGAGTCAAAATGAGCCAACTTAATTTATCACTCGGAGATATACTTGGAAGTTCGAAATATGATTACATAGAACAAGTTATTTTGCCCGAATTAAAAGTTTTGGTTAAGGATAAAAAACTAAGCGATTCTGAGTGGAGAAAAATACAGTATCTAATTAAAGAAAAAGGAATTGATGTGCTTCTACCAAAAGCTAAGATTTTAGATGTTATAACTTTGAACACTGCTCAAGATGATGGTTATTTAATCGACGCAAAACTAAAACTTACAGATTATATAACTATAAATAACATTATTAAGAAATTCTCGTCTGCTGAAAACTTCGAAAGAGGAGTTAACAATCAGAAAAAAGTTCATACGGAGCTTGAAAACACCAAATATGATGGGATTGTTCCAAAACCTACTTTTGTAAATAAAAAACAAAGATTGCTTGTAACTCCCTATGTTGATGGCGGGACTCTAAAAGAAAGATTGGATAAAGAAACTTCTCAAGAGAAATTAGACACATTAAAAACTGTCATTGATGATTATGTAAATGTATTTACTCATTTAAATCAAGATGATATCAAGAGTGCTTTGAATTTTCCTAAAGGACTTTCTGATTTTAATGAATTCTTCAGAGATAAATATGAAACTTTCGATCATAGGCTATTTGCAGAGAACATTGGAAATGATCTGAACGCTGCCAGAAAAAACTTGATTCACGGAGATTTTCATGTAAAAAACATTATTATGAATGGCAAGCAAGTCTATATTGACTGGGCTAACGCCGCTTCGAATGGTTTCTTTGAGTTTGACCTTGGTAAATTACTTACCAAGGCTGATGTTGACTATGAAACTGAAATGAGACTGGTTGAACACGCTGCTTCAAAGCTCTATTCTACTGAAAAAGAGAGAAAAGAATCCGTTGATAGATATACTAAATCCCAGATAGCTCAGGAACTGTTATCTGCAAAAAGATATGTGGGGAGATCAGAAGATGCTCAAACAAAAGAGGACTCTGATAGACTTAGTAATATTGCTTTGGTTCTCTATAATACTGTGACAAGGAGAACGAGAGTTGCAGCTAAAAATGGTGTTGTTAGTTCAGAGTTTTTAGAAGCAGTTCTTAATAACGCTCCTAAAGGACTTGTGGAAATTGATAATTATGAAAGTTTGAAGAAAGAATTCAATCCTCACATATTAATGTCCCAGGAAAACATAGAATCAACTGCAACTTCTTTGACAGACATGGTCTTGGAAAGTCCAGATAAGGCTTTTAAGAGAATAGAAGGGAGTTTGTTTATGAATAAAGTTCTTGACCTAACATTCAAGTATGCTCCTACAGTTGCTTTGACTGGCTTTTTGGCACTTGGTGCAGGTTGGTTCATTGATAATTCTCAACTAACAGCTAACGTTAAAGTTGCACAGGCAGAAAGATGGCAAGATTTCACTACAAGAACTTTTTATGAAGATTATGAAGAAACTTTTAGTGAAGTTACACAACACATAGTTGATGGTAAAGTTACTGAAATGCTTCCAAGAGATTCACCTAAAATACAAGAAGTTGCAGATAAGTATGAAAATCTTGACGCACAACTATTATCTAAGATAATGGAAGTTAACAGAGTTATTGCAGGTATTGAACGTACTTCCAATTCTTCAAAAATTCCTATCCAAGATGTTAATCTTCTTGATCCTTTTTCAATGGATCATTACACTTATTACAACGAATACGGGTTTGATATGAATAATAACCTTGAATATGGTGCTGAAAGATTGTCTAAATTAATTAAAAAATATGATGGAAATGTACAATATGCAGTCTATGATTTTTTTGATCCTTTTGAAAAAGACACACTTGATAATGATGATGACAATTTAGAATGGATACATGGAAACCATTATTCAGAAGATAAAATAACAGGTATTAGGGCTGAACTTAGAAATATTACTTATGCAGTTATGAATGGTTTGTCTACTGCTTATGATGGCGGTGTTTTTTCAAAGTGGATAACTTATGCTCCTGATGACTTTGTCGCTTCTTTTGAAGATTTTAAGAAGATAGATCAAGAAGCAATGGCAAATGAAAAGAAAGCTGAAGAACTTAGCAAAACTTTGAACTGGAGAATAGAACAGTTAAGAGTACAAGATTAGTTTATATTCAACAACTGACCCATTATTTTAATTATGTTTTCTGTGATGTTTTCAAAGTGCTTTAGAACCACCACTTCACTGGTTACTTTTGAGAATGATAGTTTCTTATTTATTGATTTTATTATCAGATCTCTTTCTTTTGCAAGGTTTTTTGCTCCTTCAAAGCTGAATTTAAGAAATAGTTTTTGCATGTTTTTATTGTATTCATTTATGTTTGTGAAGAGTACTATTAGGTCTTGGTTTAGTTTTAATTTGTTTTTTTGTATGAATGATACTAATTTCTTGTATTTATCGCCAACTTCTTCCAGTAGATATAATATACAGTATAATACGGCGGTCTTTCTTACATCTGGATATCCTTTCTTATTTAGTATTCTAAAGCAGTAGTCTGTGAATTTGTTTAGGTTCTTTTCTAGGTCTTCTAGGTATTCCAGGTCTGTTTCTTTGTTTTTTACTGCTTTTAGTGTTTCGTCCGATAGGGAATTTAGTAGGTAGAATACTCTTTTCATTATGTTGTCGAAGTTGTCTTCTTTACTTGTTCCCATGTCGCTCACGGTTAGACTGTTTCTGCTTTGATCCACCACCTCCATTCCTATTAGTTCGTCAACTCTTTTCTGTATTAACCTTGATTTTTCTAATGAATCAAATTCTACTTCTATCTCGTCGACACCTTTGAGGTATTTTGAAACAAATATTCTCTTTAGAAGGCTTTCATGTTCTGATAGGTTTAATGTTTCTTTTTCTCTTTTGTACTCTTTTTCTAGGCTTATTGTAAGAGAGCTATCTTTTTCTTCTAGTTCCACCTCTGCTCCTGCTTGAATGTTTAGTCTTTGAACCCATTTTGCAGGTAGTGAGATTACCAGCGTTGCAGGGCCTAGTTTGACAACTTTTCTTTTCATTGAATATGAAGAGATTGCCAAATATATAAATGTTTCGGAATTATTAGTATATTAATATACATATATAATATATAAGGGTTAAATATATATTTATGACATTATTTCTTGCGATTATTATTACTATTAATAAGTAACAACAAAAAAGGTGAGGAAGAAAATGAAAAACAAACTCGCAGTAAAAGCAGTCCAGTACGGTTTAATTGGAACCTTAGTATTTGGAGGAATAAATACTTGCACTGTTGATTACCAAATCAATCAAGCAAAGCCTGAAGCAGTAACAGAACTGTACAGGGTAGAACAAAAACTAGATCAAACGATGGGCTTTAATGGAACACTTGAATGTTTTGCAAATCAAAATGAAAATATTCAGAAACGCCTTGCAGAAGCAACAGCTCTTGTTAACAAAAGAGATTCATTGAAAGCAAGCAAAGAATACAAAGATTTCAAAGAAGAAATTCCAAAGATACAGGAAGAATACAATAATTCAATTGTTGGCAAAGTAAGCAAGCCAGCAAGAAAGATTTCTACATGGGCAATGATTGCAGGACTTGGAATACTAGGTCTTGGAGGAATTGGCAGAAAGCTTGAGAATTATTATTGGAAAGGTGAGACAAAATGAATAAAATACTAACTAAATATGCACTACCAACAATTTTTGCAGTAACAACTGCACTTAGCCCACTGGCAGCTCAGAGTAATTTTAATCACGAAGAATCAAGAGATCCAGTAAATATGAAACTAAATTCTTCAAGAACAAGTGTGAGTAATGACTTGGGAAAAATAGTCTTTGAAAATACAAAAGATGGAGAAATTATTCTTTCAAAAGGAAAGATTGGAATAAATCTTCCAAGTGGAAAATACCTGGATAATGTAGGGGTATTCAATATTTTAGCTGAAGGTTCAGACGGAAAATTAACTATGAATCCAGGAATCTGGAGTGAAAAACAATTTGAAAAATACAAGTTACTTGGAGATGCAGAGTTAATGGTAAAAGAAGGATTTAAACCATGTTACATGATTATGGGTGGATTTTATGGAAATAAAATTTCAGGAGAAGCATTTATTCTTAAAAACGCTGAAGTACTTGACAGAAATAATGTGGATGTTTTAGCATGGGCTGGAGTTCATGATAATAACAAATATTTATCTGCAGGATATGGATTTGATAAAATATGGTCTGTTGCAGGAATAACAGGACATGAAGATTTTGGAAATGTAACATTTGGATTTTACGATGTAAAAACAAACGATTGGAAAGTAAAATCACAAACAGGAATAAAGAATGCAAGTAAAGGATTCTTTAGTACAGAAAATCTTGATTTTTCATCAGGAGAACTGGTAATTCCAAAAACTTTCAAACAACATTTTTCTCCCTTAACAACCAAAGGAAATTATACTGTTAGATTGGAAGCAAACGGAAACAAAGAAAACTATTCAGCAAACATTGCTGTTGGAACAAACTTGTTACCAATAGAAATCGCAGTTGGAATGATCTATAATAGCCAAGAAGGAAACGGCGCACTGGTTGAACTGAATAAAAATTTGGATGTAGGGTCTGCTGTTTTGAAACTTGAAGGAAAATATGACACAGTATCAGGAAACGCAGGAATCTACGCAATACTAGATATGAAAATGGGTGAGAAAAATGAATAAACCATCCTTCAAGGAAACAGTAAGGCACACAACAATTACTTTAGATGACGTTGGATTAGAGTTCAATGTTGATCCAATATTTGCAGACTCTTTTTCTAAATTGAGAAAAGCAGATTATGGAGAGGGCTTTAGAATGGCAACTGCGCCAGAACTTTCTCTTTTATTGTCTGCTTGTTTTGAAAACAAAAAGAATAATTCTGCAAAGAAAATCATAGAAGATATGGGTGAAGCTCTTTATGAAAATATTCTTGGTGACACAGGAGTTTATTTCCTAAAAAAAGGAATTTTTTTCCAAGATCATCCAAACATTAAAAATTATAAAATTCATATGACTAAAAGGGATTTGTTTGATAAACTTGGTTCTCATGAGGAAGGAGGGGTTATTTTTAGTGATGATGGAAGCATAAGATATGTTCCTGAAAGAAAGTTAGAAGGACAGTATCATACTCTTTTTCATTGTCTTCTTCAAACAAACGAGGAACTTGCACAAAACCCTGAGATTATAGGTTTAGTTGGTGGAATTGAGAATGCTGAAAAACTTTCACAGACTCAAAATAATCTCCAACCTAATTATATATTTAGTACTCACAACTTAGAGTATTCGCTTCAAAGAGAAGGTTATGATCAAGAAAAAACACCTCACACTTCTACGTCCAACTTCAAAAGTGGTTATGGATGTTTGATTACAGAAATTAAAAGTGATTTTGATTTAGGACATGCATACGGTGTTAAAGAAATAGGTGGAAAAAAATGACTTCTAAAAGAGCTATCAATAAACTTGTAAATCAAAGGTTAAAAGAGATTACTCCTTCTAAAGATCAGATTGATTTAGTTCATAGAATTATGAACTCTCATTATCTAACAAATCAAAAAATTGAAGGAATTTTTTTGTATTCTGATGCTAATCAGATTTATATTGATGATGTTTGGGGTACTCAAAGCAGTTTTCATATTACTGGTGATACAAATAAATTTTATCATGACGCTTCTGAAGTTCTTAGACTTCTTATTTTTAACTTAAAAATGCCTGGCGAGTATGATTTTAGTTTGACTAAAGGCGACAAACATGGAGATAATATACTTGAAAATCCTGCATTAGGTTATGATTTGGACAAGTTTTTTGTTCAAATTAAACTAACAACAGAACCTGATTACAAAATTTTTGAGAACATCGATGTGTCTGTGAACAATGTAGGTGATAAAAAATGAAAATACATGGATATAAACTAATAGAAAACTTAGGACAAAAGGGTGATGATTTCTATACTAAATTTAACATTAGAAAATCAAAGATTAATAATAGAGATATAGCAATTATTGGAACTGTTAATAGTGTTGTTACAGGTCCTTCAAATGGTTATAATAACCTTTATTCTCAGTTATGGGTTACAATAAAACCTGAACTGCAATTTCATGATGAAAAACCTATAATGGTAATGGGAGAATTTAATGGTTTAGGAAAGAACGTTCTCTATAAAAGATCTATATTAGAAGATAAAATAACTTCAAATGGGGTGTTTGCATTCTGTGGAAACATGATGCTTTACCATGAGAATCGTAGTTTTTCAAATGAAGAAACAAGTCCTTTTATTTTGACATTAGATGATGTATTCTATCATAGAGAAAAAATAATTGTAGGTGATAAAAAATGACTACCATAAATGAAATAAAACAAAAAGTTGCAAACAGTATACTTGAAGAATATTTTATTCCACAGCAATTTAAGTTAGCTCAAAGACTAACCAACAGTAAATATTTTGGAATATCAATGAAAAATGTTAGTATTAAACCTGATAGTTATTTTTCAAGTTCTAGTTTAGAATTTAATGGTTTTACAAAAAAACATTATGATAATAACATTGGCAGGTCATATTTTCTTAAAGATATTCAAAAAAAAGTTTTATTTACGCCAACTATTTTTAAACAAAACTCAAAGAATGATTTTTATTTTGAAGCAGAATTTAATCCTTTTGAATCCGATAGAAAAAGATCTATTGCTTTTAACATAATGAATATTCCTGAAGGCGAAAATGCTTCTATTGAACAACACTATGATATAGATTCAGATAAAAATAAACAAAACATTGCAAATATTATAATTGATAAATATTTTGTTGAAGAACAGTTTACTCTTGCACAAAAACTATTATCTAATAAGTTTGTAACAGAGGCCGACCACTTCTTAGGAAGATTTGGCAATTATAGAAATAAAGAACCTGCACCTGAAGTAATTATTGCTGCAGACGTTGATGGAATATATCTTCAAGATCAAGCCTTAAAATATTATGATAATTCTATTGAGATGGCTCTTGTTAGAGAATTGCAAAAACAAATGCCAAATACTCCTTCAAACGCTAATCGATATTGTTCGAATTCAATTATTCTAACATATGATGTTAACCCTGTAATTGAACATTTTAATGCTGAAAACGAAGTTGACAGAAAACAAGTGAAAATGTATTGTAATTTGGTAGGTGTAGGTGGTAAAAAATGAACCAATCCTGCGAACATTGCGAATACGAATGGATTTCTCGAATTGAAACACCTAAGGCCTGTCCTAGATGCAAGAGACGATTTGATTATCCTGGAGAAAGAATGATGATTGTGGATGATGAATGATGAAACACAAACTAACAAAAACAATGATGGTTGCAGGATTGTTATCAGTCTTTTCTGCATTTTATCTTGCTGCTGATGAAAACAGGTTAATTTCAAGACCTTTCAAAGAACTTCCTGCGGCTGAAAAAGTTTACAATATGTATTCTGATAACATAGGAGAACTTGTTTCTGTTAGTGACTTCTATCTAACGACAGGTGATGCTAACAGAGTAGAAGTTGATTCTTTAGTAAATAACTATCAAACTATCAATGAGAAAATAGATTCTTTCAAGGCTTCTAATGAATATCAGTCTAACTTTGTAGAGAACGAACAAGCTCTAAAAAAAAGTTATGACATTGCAAAAAAAGTCGACAAATGGGCTCCAAGAACTTTTATTGGCGGACTTTTATTGTTGATGGCTGGACTTATAGGTTATGGTTCCTGGGAGGAACATGAACGTAATAAAGGTGATGAAAAATGAATCATAAATTCTACAAATTAAAACAAAAACTAACTAAGAACGTAATGGTTCCTTTCTTTGAAACAGAGATAAGTTTAGGGGAATACAGAGCTCTTGATCAAATTTATTTTGGTCCCGATGGGAGGGGTTTTAAAAACGCTTCTGGAAATATGCAAGAAGATTTTCTAAATGGAAAAATAATTGTAGAACCTGGATTTTTCTATGTTAAAAAGCTTGACCTGCATGATAAAAATATTCGCTACTTCAATAGATTGGTCGATCTTCCTGAACTGGTAGAATTTAACCTGAAAAATAGTGGGATTGTAAATATCCAACCTTTAAGGAATCTGAAAAAACTTGAAGAACTAAATTTGAGTAATAATAACATCGAAGATATTAGTGGTCTTAAAGATTTAACAAACCTGTGGAAACTGAATTTATCCAATAATAAACTCTCTGATATTTCCTATTTAAGTAATTTAGAGAACCTAACTGAGTTGTATTTGAGTAAAAATCAGATATCCTACATAGAACCTTTAAGCAAACTAACTAATCTGACGAAATTAAGTCTTGAAAACGACTATGTGGCAGATATTTCTCCTTTGATGGATTTACCTAACCTGAAAAATGTTAGACTTTTTGGAAATCCATTGACAAAAAAATCTGAAGATTTAGTGAAAGAATTGAGAGGTAGAGACTTGATTGTTTCTTACGCAGGTGATAAAAAATGACATTAAAGAAAACTGGTAAATGGATTGCAGGATTATCGTTCGTTAGTTATCTGACTTTTGGATTGATATTTGAAACAAAATATGGTGAAGAGATTTATCCTGAAAAACCAAACATAGTAAAGAGAACTGAAAGAATTAATTCTCAATTATGGACTCCTGTTGACAAGCTTTACTTGATGAATTTTGCTCAAGATTCAGGCAAGGTTGATAATTATATTCAAAGAGCAAATGAGTTGGTTAACTTAAGTGATTCTTTGAAAGCAACTACTGATTATAAGGACTCTTTAGATTATTTTGTTCAAGAAAAAAAAATAAGACGAGAAAGAGGTCCTACTTCAACTTACGGAAAGCTAACCTACAACCTGACGAATCATTCTATTTACTTTTTTTCAATAGGACTTGGATTAATAGGTGCTGGAAAAATCAAAGAAAAACAAAAGAAGGTGAAAAAATGAATCTAGACGAAATATTACCATTTATGAAAACAGTTGATAGCAAGGAAGAATTAGAAAGCAAGCTGACTGAAGTCATGGCTAGTTTAGTTCATGAATCTCATTTAGGAGATTATAACTTCTTTGCAGAATCATTTTCTTTCGAACCTGAATTTACTCCTGATCAAATCCAGGATATATATGTGAATTACATGGATTATTCTAGAGAGAAAGAGTTGAAAGAACTTATCAAGAAGACAAAGATTAAACCTTCTCAGAAAACAGTTGACAAATTTCTTCTTATGCAAGCCAATGAAAAGCCTTCAAAACCTTTGGATAAATTTTTTTACAAGAGATGGTTCAAGCCTTCAGAAGAAGGAATTCAAAACTTGTTTCTTGCTTTCATAGAAAAACATGAAGAGAAAAGCCTGGAACATTTTAAAAGAAAATTAAATGCAGATGTTTCTAAAAAAACAATGCAAAAAGCTTATTCTTTTTTTGCAGATCATGACAGTTTTGATACTATTCATCGTTGGGCTGACAAAACAGGTGTTAAGTCTTCTAATGATATAATTGCAAAGGAATACAATTTTAAATTAGCAAAAGGCGAGTTTCCGTATGACATTGCTGAAGGAAAAGCAAGAAAGGTCACTCTTGACCCTGTTATTGTTAAAAAATCTTTCAGAGACTCTTTTAAGAACAATTACTTTAATAGGATTATTTCATTAAGCATTTATACTGGTTTATCATTTGATGTTTCTAATAAAGAACAGTTATCTAAGTTTAATGAGCTTATTGAAAAAAATGACTTTTCTGATGTTAAAGAGTTTTTAAACGCTTTCAATATTAGGCCCTATGTTTCAGAAGAGAAAGCTCAGGAGAAATATTTAGAAATTATAACTAAAAATAGTCACTGGGAATTTCACAAATTACAGAGAGCCATCGAAGTTTTCAACACTCCTTTATCAGAAGAAGTGATAGATAAAGCTTTGAAATGCTATGTTCACGACTATGAACTAGACAATTACAAAAAATTTGTAGAGACTTTTGATATAAAACAAACACTTTCTGAAGACTTTGTACAAGAACTCTATTTTGATTTGGCTTCTGGTTATAATTATCGCCAAATAAACTCTATTTATGTTGAACTAGGAATAAAACCTGAGATTCCAGAGATGCTTGTTCAACGTATGTACCAAAAAAGCGGTCACTTGTATGATATAATGAACCTGCAAAAAATAACAGGCATAGCTCCAAACGAGAAGTCACTTGCAGCAATTCTAGACAAAAAGATTTCAGAGGTTGAAAAATGACAATATTTTCTAAAAAAGACTCTAAAATTGTCATGGGCATTGGAGCTTTGATTTTTGCAGGAACTCTCTATGGTGCTTATAGAATTGGTGCAGCAAGAGATAACTATTTAGCTCAAAATCCTGTTGTTGCAGAAGTTCGTTCGTTAAATTCTGAATTTGAAAAAAACAAGAAATATTTGGGTAAATTAACCAGCAGATTTAAAGTTGGCAATTACAGCATTTATGAAAACCAAGCAAAGCTTGACTCTGCAATTACTGCTGGTAATTCTATTGATTCAAAAATTGATTCTTTGAAAGCAACGCCAGAATACCAATCAAACTTTAGAAAAAATGAGGAAAAATCAAACTCAAATAGTTTCGAAAAGTTGAAAGGAACGTCTCTTTTAATACCTGGTTATATAGGTGGTATTTTATTTTTGCTTGGTTTTAAAGATTATATGGATATAATAAATGAGGAGAAGAAAAAATGAAAACAATAAATCAAGCTAAACTTCAATTAGCAACAGGATTACTTTTTGCAGGATTATATTCTGGTAGTGGTTATTTGATGGATAACAGAGATAAGAACTATCGTGAAAACAATCCTGTTGTTCAGTCTGTTTATGATTTAAGTAAAGAGAAAAAGGAAAATGATTATTCTATAAACAAACTACTCAAAGAAAATGATGCACAAAATTACGCCACTCTTGACTCTTTAGCAAATGTCAATACTGACCTTGTTTCAAAGATTTATAGTTTGAAGTCAACACCAGAATATCGAAACGATTTCAAGAAAAACGAAAGAATAGTGAATAACAACTTGAAACACACAGACTACCTTTTATTGACTTGCTTAGTCTTTCCTATGTTTATTTTTTTAGGATCTGCATGGATGAATTACCAATTTGCAAGAGTGGAACGGAGAGAGAAGAAAAAATGACAAATGAAGACTTTTATGAAAAAATTGATTTTGATGATGTTTCAACTGAACTTGTGCCTGAATTGGAGTCTTATTTACAATTAGAATATGAAAGAATTTTTGGCCATTCTAATCGCCGTGATTTCCTTTTAGATATTGGTTGTGGTACTGGTCGGTTCCTTAACAAGATTGCAGATGATGTGCAAACTGTGGTTGGAATTGACAATTCAAATACTCAAGTAGAGAGAGCTGTTAAAAATACAAAGGAAAAAGAAAACATAACTATTGAACTAAGAGATGCAGAAAAGCTAATTTTTGTTCAGGATAATTATTTTGACTTATCTTGCTTGACTTTCAACACTTATGGTAACATGGATCCTCGCACCCAAATTTTAGCTATGGATGAGGCTAAAAGAGTTACTAAGCCTTCTGGTAAAATAATAGTTAGTGTTTATTCTGAACGCGCTGTTCCTACTCAGTTGGCTCAGTATGCGAAGCATGGTTTTTTTGCCACAAATGTTACTAAAGATTATGTTTTTGCAAAAAATTCTGAGGGTATTGAGTGTATTTCTCAAAGGTTTGAGAAGGAAGATCTTCGAATGAGGTTGTCTTCTTCTGGATTTAAGGATGTTGTTGTGCTTGATTTGTGTGATATAGCGTATCTTGCATTAGTAACTCCTAATAAGTAGTCAAAAATCGAAACATTTAAATATGATAAGACATGTTTAATCACTCATGAGTAGAAAAATAATGGGTTTTTTGGGTGCGATGTGCATATTTCTTGCCGGCGTGCTAGCTGGAGCCGCAATAGGCCCCATAAATCATGACGACAATATTCCTACAGCATTCTCTATA
>JBDRGV010000045.1:0-3907 GCA_043817405.1 archaeon
TAGCTTTTCAATTTTTGAATATCATAACTTATGGTTATTGGGGGATAGACATTGACATTTTTGGTGCTTTAATATTCATAATCGGTTTAGTAATTATGATTCTTAAGTGGAAAAAATAAAAAATTTGAGTGGTCATAAAGTTGATATTTGCCCACAATCAACCAGCATATGTAAGCATTCTTTCAGCTTCAGTAGTTCCATACTTAGTCATATAGAATTCGTCAGACAATGATTTTCTAAGTGATGCAATCTCTACTTCAGAACCACTAGCTCGTTCAACTCGTTCAATATCTGGCCAGCGAGATTCTGGCAAAGTAACATAAAAATTGTAGACTCCCTGAAGTGCAATCATTTCATCAGGTTGAAGATAAGGAGATGGCATTTGTAAAATAGAGCCTCCAACAAAAGAATTTGTCTGCCTCTTTGAATCTAGCCAGCCCTCATTTATTGCCATTTCTCGCAAAGGCGTTCCATGATAAGGCGTGAATATGTTGGGTGCAACTGAGTCAAAACCACCAAGCTCTCTATTGAGCTGAATTGTGTCAAAAACCAAATCTCTGGTTTCATAAGGCATACCAAGTATAACATTAACAGAATAAGGTATTCCAACCCCTGCCACAATTTTTGATTTCTCTACCATCTTCTCATTTGAAATATTACGGTGTAATTTTTCTCTACGAAACTGCTCATTCCCGTGTTCAAGACCAAAGGAAATTCTATATGCCCCAACATCTTGTAACATATTCAAATGTTCTTCATCAATATTTTCAAACCTTGTTTGGAACCAAAAAGGTATTCTAATATCTTTATACATTTTAGCAAACTCAATTATTTCCTTCTTTGGACGAGCCATAAACGCATCATCATTGATATATAAAAAATTCCCATTATTTTTTTCAAGTAGTGTGGTAATTTCTCGTTGCAATGTAGGCATGCTTTTTCTTCGCGCAAAAATACCTTGTTGATTTTCTTTGGCAATACGGGCTTGCGCAGGAGAATTACAAAAAGTGCATGTGTATGGACAACCCCTGTAGGTTTCAATAGGAATTGCATTCCAAATTTTCGCTCCTAAAGGACGAGAAAATCGGCGTTTATCAAATAGAGAAAAATCAGGAATAGGAGTTTCATCCATATTCACTAATAATCTAGAAAGATTTCGGATGACTTGTCCGTCCTCGCCTTTTGCAAAGGTACCTGGAATCCTAATTGGTAAAATACCATTACGCACAGTTTCACAAAATTCTGCAATAGTATGCTCACCTTCCCCCTCCCCAACACATTGAACATAAGAATCTGCAATAACATCTTTTGGGGCCATTGTTGTATAAACACCACCAACAATTGACTTAATTTCAGGATAATGTGAAAGGATTTTTAACAAATCTCTGGTTTGAGGCCAAGTATCTTCAACAACTGTTGAGAAAACAACTGAATGAGGCCTGAAACTATCAAGAGTTCGAGCAAAATCTCCTAAAAGATCTGTTTTTGGAGCTCCAAAAAGAGCTTCTGGATTAAATGGAAGGCCAGCCATTAACTTTTTAGATGAAGTTACTGGATTTGGAACTCCTGATGCCTCATAAGAGGCCATGTAGGGTGTACAATCAAAAAGATCTACATTATACCCTTGTTCTCTGAGAATAGAAGTAAACAATCCTACTGCATATGATGGAGTTAACATCATACTATAGTTTGGATATGTAATCAAAACCCTAAAATCGTGTTTATCTACTTTTTTTTCCAGCATTTTTTCTTTCCACGAAATTGAAGACGCTTTTTATAGTTTTCGTTGATAAACTAAGAAAAATTATCTTTTTAATAACAAGATATATAAGGTGGAATTTTATCACAAATCTAACTTTAATATGGAAGATTATAAGTTATGTCTTTTAGCAGGCGGCAAAGGAAATAGAATGGCTAGTTTTACTAAACATTTTAACAAAGCAATGATTCCGTTAAAAGCAAAACCAGCAATAAGCCACATAATAGAAAAAAACCCAAGAGATATAGAAATTGTTATTGCTATAGCATACCTGGGAGAGGGATTGAGAGAGTATATCCCAACCGCCCATCCTGATAGAACGTTTTCTTTTGTTGAAGTAGACAAATATGTTGGATATGGGACAGGTCCCGGATATGGTTTATTGAAATGTAAAGGTCATTTACAATGTCCATTTGTAGTAGCTTCTGTAGATACTATTGTTTTAGAAGACATTCCAGAACCAAACGAAAATTGGTTTGGTGTAGCAAGAGTACCAAATACAGAAAGATTTTGTTCTGCTAAAGTATCAGGGGGTAAAGTTATAAGAATTGATGATAAAGTTAAGACAGATAACGAATTTGCTTTTATAGGTCTTGCAGGTATAAAAGATTATGAAATTTTTTGGAATTCCTTGGAGTCTAATCAAAAAATTATTGGGGGAGAAATACAGATTTCAAACGGACTTACAAGTCTTATAGAAAAAGATTTGTATGCAAGAAATTTTACCTGGTTTGATGTCGGAACGCCAGACTCATATGCACATGCTGTTAAAAATTATCCTCAAGGAAACCCTTACCGGGGAGAGTAACCAAAACATTTTTTTAATCATCATAAAACTTATAAATATAAAACTTTAAATTTTTAATATGACATCTAAAATATATGCCCACCATCCCAAAGAAGTTGTTTTAAGTTATGAAATTCCAACACATCTTCAGGGAATAGTTGATGAAGAAAAACAAAGAGAAGCTGATTTAGAATTATTAGATGAGGAATTAAAGGAACATGGCTCAAGTTTAGAAGAAAAACTTTCTTCAAAAATTATTTGGAGAATGGGCTTTCCAGGAATGATTTTAGATGTCCAAAGAATTAGTCCTGGTGATTCTGTAAAATTGACATTAAAACCAATACACCCGCATAGGGCTGATTTAGCATATAAAAATGATACGACTCTTTCTAGAAATGTTTCTCCTTTAACAGTAAATGCTCTTTTAGAAAGTAGAGAAGGAAATTTTGTTCTTGGAATTAGAGGTGGGGCTGTAGAAACAGGAAAAATTGCAATAGTTCCTGGCGGACATGCAGATTATACAATCCCTCAAATTGAAAATGCTTTGGAAACATTTAGGAGTGAATTTCGAGAAGAGTTAGGATATGAATTTGATAGCCAAGAAGTATCGCCCATAGGTGTTTTTACCAATAGAGATACAAACGGTCTAACTATTTTATATGCAGCAAAAACACATTGTTACTTTCCCAAAATTTTAGAAAATTGGGCACTTGCTAAAGACAGAGAAGAACATGGTTCATTATTTCAAGCATCTCGTCAAGAGATACAACAATTAGCTGAAACAGGAAAACTAACTCTTGAAGGTAAAGAATATTCCACAACACCTTTATTTCAAGATTGCTTCAGGCTTATTCTGGAAAAATAGGTTTAAAATTAATTATTTATTCTAATAATTATTAAAAATCATTGGCAGATATTTTTTTAGATAATTATAAAACAATCTAATTCTTATAAAGAAAAATGAAAAATAAGGAATGTATAATATATCTCATAACAAAAGGGGGATCTACTCAAATCTATCAAAGAGATAAAGAAAATTGGACACAAACAAGTTCAAAGGGAATAGTCCGTAAGATGACTGCAGAACAATTGTTATCTCATCTTTTACCTGCACTCACAAAAGAGTATAAAGAAAAAGTTAAAGTTAAGGTAGTAAATAAAGCTAAAGAAAAATGAGCAAATATCAAAAAAACATTCCTAAAATCATGAATCTTCTTACAAAGCATTTTGATTATAAAGAAAGAACAACCTTAAACAGAATGCGGGCAAAACCAAACCCTTTCAAAATTCTTATCTCGTGCCTCCTCTCTCTTCGAACTCAAGATAAAAATACAGAAAAAGCATCATCAAGACTTTTTGCT
>JBDRGV010000046.1:0-26130 GCA_043817405.1 archaeon
TTCTTGAGGTCCTAAATCCATGTTTAGAGATTTGGCTCCTGAAGAAAGTTCTATGGGGTCTTCTATTTCATTATCACTAGTTCTATCTTCAATTCTATCTAAAGAATTGTAATATGAATTGTTTGTGAATATCAATGGTCATCACCTACTTTGTATTCAACTCTTGAATGAAGTGTTTCTGCAATTGATTCCATTACTTGTTTTGACCTTTCAATGTATCCGAATGAATCTTTTTCTTCTAATGAATGGTCTTTTGACAACCTGGCAAATTCTTCCTGTTGTTTATAAAAACCATTTCTTTCGGATTGTGAAATGTAGTCACCTCTTTGAACTTTTTCTAATGTTTGTTTTAAATCGTTGTAAACATTGTAATCACTTACCCGATAAAAAGTGTCAATGGTTTGCTCTACTTGGCTGGAATCAACATGTCTTCTTAATTCTTCAGCAGCTCTTTCACCGGCAAGTGTTTCTTCTAATGTTTTGTTTTTTTCTTCTTCCTTGGCTTGTTTTTCTATTTCCCCTAATTCGGGAATTTCTTTTCTTAAATGTTCTAAAATCTCTTCTTCTTCACTTGAAAGTTCTTCAACACCTGCTTGGAGCATCTCTTCGGCTTCTTCCAGTTCTTTTTTCTTTTTTTCCTCGAGTTCTTCTAGTTCTTTTTGTTTTTTTCTTTTAAGGTCTCGAAGGTTTTCTAACCATTCTCTTCGTTTATCATTAAGATTTACCATGTGATCATCTTATGAGCTTTCTTGAAATTCTTGTAAATCAGCCATGCATTTGTTTTTGCAATTTCGCTGGCTTTTTTCTTGGCTGATTTTGCTCCTAATTTGTATGATGCGGATTCTTTCTTAACTTTTGGTCCATCGGATTTAAAGTTAGGCATTGGTATTATGGCTCCGAATAATTCTCCAAAACCTTTGAAAACTGCCAGGAATGGTTCTAGCATTCCATAATTGTTTTTTTTCTTTTTCGGAGTTTCTTTTTCATCAGAGTCAATACTTTCGCCTGCTTCTTTAAGATAGTTTTCCAGTGTATCTCCCAGTGATTCAACCGCTGCTTTGACAGATTCATCAATCACGCTGAAAAGTTTCATGCTTTCAGCTCTTCGATAATTTTTGTATTTGTCGATATCTTTATCGGTCCAGGAATAGGCTCTGAATTCCATTAAGACTCTTCCTACGTGTATTGGTCCACGATGAGCGTAGTTATCCTGCTGGAAAGTCATGTCTGGTCTTGTTCTGTAATGGAAAGTTGATATTATAACTGGGCGATAACCTTTCATTTCTGGTTTCACTGCCATTATTTCAATCTCAGTCATTGAGGTTTCAAAAGCAGAGATTATATCAACGCTTTCAACATGTTTTTCGCTCATCTGCATTCTTCTAATATTTCTGAGATAGGGTTTCAGCCAATCCATATACATTTTTATGACAGCCCAATGTTGGCGTAAATATTTTAATTGGAATTTTTTTCTATCTCTGAGTTCTTTATCAGTTTTAATCTTCCAAGTAACATAAGAGTAGAGTTTTCTTTTCAAAACATTTTTTATGGCTTTGTTGTACTTTGTAGCATCCACTACGCTATCAACTTCTGCAGTGCTATGAACGTGGGTGTTAAAAAATAAGTCTGGTAGTATTGTGAATCCTACCTGTTGTGCCAGTCCATAAACAGATGATGGATTCTTGCTGGCACCTTCTACCATGTCAACGTATAATCCTTTCAGGGAAACATCTGCACTTTTTGATATTTTCCACTCATCATACATCACTAGTCTTTCATCAATTATTCTTAATTCTCTGACAATCTGGAATAGTTCTCTGACTAATTTTCCAATGGCTATGAGGTATTGGCTGACGTTGTCCTGTTGAATCTTCATTCTTGTTTGGGCAGCACCCCAGAAAGCGCTTTGTTCTGATGCAGAGAATGTATCTGTAATCTTGTGAATATCGCGGTAACCCTGATCTCTTCTTAATTGACTTACAACCCAGAAATAATTTTCTTCTATTGACGCAGTGAATGATTCAAACATCAACCGGTATTTTTTAACGGCAGGCGGATAACCTGATTTATAATAGGTTGAAAATGATCCTTCAAGATAGGGCTCAATTTTAACTTCTTCGGAATCCTCTTCCAAAGAGTATAATTCTGCTTTTTTATCGCTAAGATTGTTAATGAACTGTTTTAGTGATTTTTTGGTTAAAGGTTCTAGAATAGCTTTTCCTGTTTTGTTCCACAACCCTGCTTCCAACATACTCTTTGAATATTCTGACATATCAAAAATCCTCCAGATTTTTGGGATATACAAAAATAACCTGTTTTTGTACATCTTACTAAATCATTCTCGCTTTTTATCTTTATAATACTTTCGTTTGTCGACGCTATTTATGGTGGTGTACTTCTTTTCTTTCCTTTAACTCTCTTATGTGTTCAATTTTTGTCTGAATCAGTTTGTCAAAGTCGTATGTGATGCTTTCAAGCATTAAAGCCATGTGGTTTCCGCCCAGTAAATGAGGCATGATAACATAATCTGCTCCTTCCTCGTATAATTTTAAAGAATCTTCAATATCTAGTGCTGAAACTATTATTGTTGACTGACTGTTTACATTTCGGATTTTTTTTATTAGTAATTTTGTGGCTTTGATATCAGGCACAGTAGATATTATCATTTCAGCTTGTTTCAGGTCAAGTTTGTGTATGATTTCAATATCACTCACATCTCCATAAATGCATGGTTGTTTATTTTTTATTAGTTTTTTAATGATGTCAGGATTAAAATCAACTATTAAGAAATCTTTTTTTAATTTTGTAAGAGATTTGGCAATGCTGTAGCCCATACGATCATATCCCATCAATATAACTTTGTAAACAGGATTTTCTTCGATATATATTAATTCTTTGTCTGCAGAGCTGAACTTCTCAAAGAATTTCAAATAATCCTTTGTTTTTTGATACATTTCCTTATCAAATTTGATGAAATATGTTGAAACAGTTATTGTCAAGACTGCCAGCAGGGTTGTTATTGATAAAAAATTCTGACTTAGGTGTCCCAGTATTGCTCCTTGTGCAACTATTATTAATGAGAATTCTGAAGTTTGAGCCAATGAGGTGCTGGTCATGAAAGAAGTTTTTCTTTTGTAACCAAAAAAACTTAGTATGGTTGTTATTAGTAATGGTTTGAAAATTATTATTATTGCAGTCAGTATAAACAAAGGCGCTATCCATGCAGATATATTTCCAAGAACCAGTTCCATGCCCAATGATACGAAGAATATTGTTGAGAAGAAATCTCTTAATGATCTGACTTTACTTTCTATTTCTAAATTGTAAGGCAGGTTTGCTAATGATACTCCTGCCAAAAAAGCTCCTATTGCAATTGAAAGATCGAATGCCACTGCTAACATACCAAACGAGAAACAAATTGTTATTGCCACGAGGAATAATATTTCTTGTGATCGAGCAGCAACTTTGAAGATGGCCGGAAAAATATATTTTCCACAAATATATATGATTATGAGTAATCCGAACACTTTCATAATTGATTCGACAAGCAGAACTGCTGAGAAATTGTTAATTGTTTGAATTGCTGATAAAGCGATTATGGCGAATAAATCTTCCATAAGCAAAATTCCAATGATTATACGGCCGTGAAGGGTGTCTAGTTCGTTTTTATCGGCCAATAGTTTAATGACTACCATTGTACTACTGAAACTAAGAATTAATCCAACGTAGATTATTTCTGGACCTACAAAACCAAGCCATATTCCCAAACCGATTCCAATCAAGAACATGGTTACTATCTGAACGATGCTGCCAACAATTATTACATTGCCGACGTCTTTCAATTTTTTTAAATTTAGTTCTAAACCAACGACGAACAATAGGAATGCAACACCTATTTCTGACAAGGTGCGGATAACTTCCATATCAGTGATCCAACCTAAACCAATAGGACCTATTATGACTCCTGCAAGTATATAGAATGGAATGAGTGGTTGTCTTATTAAACGCCCAATATATCCAAAAATAGTTGCGAAGATAATGACTATTCCTATGTCAAAAAATATGTTAACCACTATTGCCCTCTTTTTTTACATTGTTTTTTAGAAGTTTTTATATATAAATGTGTCGATGAGAGAAGGTTTATAAACAAGTTTTTATTCCCATTTTTTATATTAATGAGTTGAAAAATGATAAAAAAATTTACTTTGTATGAACATTGGAAAGGATTGTGTTCTCGTACAGGTATCAAGGATGCTTCTCTTCTTTATGATAAATTAAAAGCAGCTTATGAATCTTCAAAGAATGGTTATCATAGTCTTGAGAATCATATTCTTCCGGGTCTGATGGACATAAATGATGTTATTCATATGGTTGAATTTCCTCATGCTTTGAAATTCGCATGGTTTTTGCATGACTCTGTGAATGTTCCTGGCTCGAAAACAAATGAAGAAGATAGTGTTTCTTTTGCTTATGATTTACTGGCTAACCAAGGACTTAATAATTATTTTTTATTAATGATAGGTAATAATATAATTGCCACAGATCATTTCAATGTTGAACCTAAAACACTTGATGAAAAAATAATTGTTAGTGTTGATCTGGCTCCTTTGGGTTTACCACCTGAAGAATTTGACAGAAATACTGCTTTGAAGAGAAATGAGTATAAGATGTATAGTGATGAAGAATTCAAAAAAAGAACCATAGAGATATGTAAGTATTTTTTAGATAAAGAAACTATTTATCCTATAAAAGAGTTTGAAGACAAATATGAATCTCAAGCCAGAGAGAATATGAAACGAGTAATAAAAGAGTATTCTTAATAAGTGAGATTAAGAGTTTTATTCTCTTTTATCAATTATTTTCTTTGTTTTATATCCAAGTCCAGAATCAAGTAACTCTTTCACTTTTTTAAGTTGAAACTTTATTATATTGTTTGTTATCTGTCGATAAAGCTCATCGTCACACTTCAAGCTGTTGATTAAATCATTCTCTTTGACAGTTCCTTTTACGAGCACTCTGAAAACATCATAGTTGTCTTTGTCACAATCAAGTTCTATTAAGTAGTCTTTTATTCCTGGAACTGAAATTATTGCTTCATCTATATCTGATGTGAAGAAAAAGTTCATTTGTCCTATTAGTTTCATGTTGTCCTTTCTACCTAAAACTTTGAATCTTTGACCACCATAGTCGCAATCACAATTCTCTTTGATCATTTCTCCAATATCGCCTGTTTTGTATCTTATTAATTGAGTTCCTTCTTTTTGAAGAGTAGTGATTACTATGTCACCTTTATTTGAAGGTTTTCCGTCTTTTCCAATAATTTCAAGATGCAAATAATCTGGTGAAACCAGATGATAACCTTGTTCACCATCTTTTTCAGCTGCAAAGAATCCTCCTGCTTCAGAACATCCGTACATGTTAGTTACTTTGATATCTAAGGATGACTCTATTTTTTTTCTTGCAGAATCGGGCAAACTCAAGCCTCCTACAAAGACTCTTTTTATCCCGAATTGGCTTAATTGCGGAAAGTAACCTATTAATTTTATCATTAAAATGTAAGGTGCAAAAATAACTTCTGGTTTTTTAGTATGAATTGACTCTAAAATTCCTTTTTGATTGTACATATCTAATATAGTGTTTTTCTCGCTTAAACTAGAAATAATTCTTTCGGCAGAGAATTTAGCAATTGTTTGATCTTCAAGTTTTGTTATAATCAAAGTCTCTTTTCCAAGTTCTAAATCGGTTAATTTTGTTAATAAATTCTTTGAGGCTATTTGTAAATTCTGAACATCTTTCTCAGTCATGAAAATACGTTTTTCTTTTTTACTATAACCAGAACCTGTGAATACATCAGTAACAAAAGATCTATCTTTAACTAGAAAAGCTTCAGGATTATTTGCAATTGAATCATGAGTAACAAAGGGTAAATTTTTGAAATCAGACGTATTTATATTTTTGTATAAATTTACATAAAAAGGGGCCAAATCACCAACTGTTTTTAAATTCATAACAGAAAGGAAATGAATAATTGATTAAAAAGGTATGTCTCTTTTGACTCTTTTTGTTCTTTGAAAGATTTTAAGTATTTTGTAGAGTTTTTCTTCAATTTTTTGGTCATTATGGGTTATTGGTTCAACAAATGATAATCCTTCTGGTCTACAGGGTTTTAGTTGACCGTCACTTGCAATAGTTAGATTGCAGAATCCGTCTTGACACATATAATCTTGACAGTTAATGCATTCTTTTACGTATTGTGCTTCTTCATCACTTCGTCTCAATATTATTGGTGATTTTGAATTTTTTTTGAAAACTTGCATTGGGTTGCCAAATCTACCTACTGCGTAAACTGTTTCTGGTAAGCCGTATCTATCTGTGAGTTTTTCCTGTATATTGCTTAGTGTAGTGTAGTTTTGTTCCCAAAAATTGTTTTCTCCAATATTGTCTTTGTAGTAAGTTAAATCAAGAAGTTTTACTTCAATATTATTCTTTTCTGCGTATTCAATAATATTTATTGTTTTTTTTTGTTGATATTTCCCAACCATCAAGTTTATTCTTACATCGAAACCTTGATTTTTCAAAAGATCAAAGACGTCTGTGTTTTTATGGAATTCTGCATTGACCTTTATCTTATCAAATAATTTTAGTTCTTCTAGGTATTTGCTAACAAGAACGCCGTTTGTATTTAGTCTCAGATATATTATGTTTTTAAGGTTGTTTCTTATGTGGTTTGCTAAAGAAAAAGTTTCTCTTGGTTTTAACAGTGGCTCTCCGCCCGTTATGCTGAAATGTTTTATTCCTATTTTATTTGCAGCACTTGCAACATTAATAAAATCTTCTAAATAAAGATCTTCTTCAGATTTCTTTTTATAACTATCTCCGTGCTTTGCACATCCTGGACATTTCCAATTGCAATTGGTTGTTATTGCAAGTCTTAATGATGGGAAGTTCATGTATTGGGTGTTTTTTAGAAATATTTAAATATCAAGTACTCTTATTAGTACTAAAAATGAAAAATATTGATTTGTTGCAGAAATGCGGCTTTAATATGTATGAATCAAAAATACTATTAACTCTTTCAGATTATGGTGCAATGACAATACCTGAAATTGGATTTAAAGCTAAAGTTCCAAAGAACAAAGCATATGAAATACTGAACTATCTGAAAAAAGAAGGTGTAGTGGAGCTTTTACTAACAAAACCAAAAAAATATGGTGTTGTAAATCTAAAGCAAACTCTGGAGAAAAAAATGACTTCTAGAAAAAAAGAGCTCGATTTCATCGAAAGAGAATTAAAAGAAATGAAAGTCAAGGATAAGTCCATAGAAGATACTTTCTGGATGATGCAGGGAGAATCAGCCATGATAAATAAGATTGTAAATGCTCTTGAAGATGTGAAAGAAGAATCAATAGGTTTCATTGATATTTGGACTGCAAAAACAATAAACTTGCAAATGGTCAAAAAAGCAATTGACAGAGGTGTTAAATTCTATTTTTTAGGAACAATCAATGAAAAGACAAAACCTTTAGCAAAGAAATATGCCAAGTTAGGTGTTAGGATAAAACATCATTCCATATCAGGCGCAGGATACTCTGTTTTTGACAATAAATATGTTCAATTAAGGATATCTGAAGAAGAAGTTCTTACCATGTGGATTGAGAATTCTAATTTTGCAAACATCCTAAGAGAGCATTTCTTCAAACTATGGAAAGAAGCAAAAGAAGTTAAACTTTAGCTTCAACTCAATTCAAAGCCATCACAAACTATTTAAAAATAACAATATACCTTTATTCTATCATGGCTGGAAAAAAAGAGTCTTTTTTACTCGTATCTTTAAACGAAGACAAGGCAAAGGAACTGGCACAGGCAGTATCTAGCGATACCTGCAGGAAAGTATTGAATTACCTTGCGGATCATGACGCTACTGAATCTGAGATTGCAAGCACTCTTAAAATGCCAATATCAACCGTGCATTATAATCTACAACAATTGATGAAGGGTGGCCTTGTCGTCGCTGAAGAATTCCATTATTCTGAGAAAGGAAAAGAAGTAAATCACTATAAACTGGCCAATAAATACATAATTATTGCTCCTAAATCAACCTGGGGTTTAAAGGAGAAACTAAAGAATATCTTGCCGATAGGTGCAATAACGCTGGTTGCTTCTTTTGCAATTGCTTTTGCAACAAAATTGTTTACAAAAGCAAACTCCATAGTCTATGAAACTTTTACTGCTAAATCAGCCATCGTAGCACCTGTGGCTGAAAGAGCATTGATGGATGTTGCTGATTATGGCGGTGAAGCAATGCTTACAGGAGCTTCTGCGGTGAATGAAGCTGTTAATGAAACCATTAATCAAACTGTTCAGAAAGTCATAACTTTTGCTGCAAGTCCTTCTTTATGGCAGAACACTGCTTTATGGTTCTTAATAGGAGGAGTTTTTGTCATAATAACCTTTTTAGTCTTTGATTGGATTAAGAGAAGGTAAGATTTAAAACTAAAAACAGTTTTTCTAGATGCATGCCACGGTCGCATAACTCGGTATTGCGTCGGTCTCGAACAAGGGTATCGTTCCTTGAGCCCTAGGAGGGTTTCGCATACGCTTAAGCCCTCAAGTAAATCGAGTTAACCGATTCCTTTGGAATTCCCGGTTCAAATCCGGGCCGTGGCGTTAATTTTATAAAAGGAAACAAATCACACATACTCACAGCCCTGTAGTGTAGTGGCCAATCATCGGGGATTTTGGAAACATTGAACAAGCTTAAATGTTTGGTCTTTGTTGAAAACGTCCCTGGACATCGGTTCGAATCCGGTCAGGGCTATCTATACTCCACGCCTTTTTAGTGGACTCTTTTTTTTATTTCGTGTTTATTCTTAGTTTTCTTTCGAGAATTTGTTAAATAATTTTGAATCATTTATAAAGAACTTGTCAAAAATAACATGAAGTTCCTACTAATATTATAATTTCACAACGAAATGTAGTGTATAATCGAAACATTTAAATAAGTGTAGTGTATAACTCTTTTCATGGTTTTTATTAGAAAAATAAATGATTACTATGTTTTAGCTCATTCCGTTAGAGAAAACTCTAAAATTGTTCAGAAAAGCAAGTATATTGGAAAAACACTTCCTTCTAAAAATAGACTTGAACAGTTAAAAAAAGAATTTCTAGAAGAACTCGCAGGAGAAAGATTCCAATACTTATCTGCAAGAGACGTTGAAGATATTGATAAAAAACGAACAGAGCATAATTCTGAGTTGGCAAAATTAAGTTCTTTAGAAAAGAAAAAACATTTTCAAGAGTTCATGATTCGCTACACCTATGATAGTAGTAAGTTATCTGGAGTAGATGTAACTCTTAGACAAACCTATCTTATACTAAAAGATGGCGTTGTGCCTAAAGATTTCAAAAATCTTAAAACTGTAAAAGAAATTGAAAACCACGAGAAAGGCATTGTTGCAATAACTAATTATAAAGGTAAATTAGATATTTCCTTCTTGAAAAAACTTCATAAAATACTATTCTCAGGTGTTGATGACATTATTGCTGGAAAACTTCGAAGTGAACTGAAAAGAGATGTAAAAATTGGGGGAACCACTTATGTTCCACCAAAATGGAATCAAATAGATGGAGAACTAAACAATTTCTTTAAATGGTATTCTTCGATTAACAGAAAATTACATGTTATAGAACTTGCAGCACTCATCCATTTAAAACTAATTTCATTGCAACCTTTTGCAGATGGCAATAGTCGTTTATCAAGGCTAATTATGAACTGGGTACTATGGAAAAGAAAATATCCTTTAATTGATATAAGAATTGAAGATCTAGAAAACTATTATGATGTTTTAGACAAATATCAAATAGAACATAACGAAAAACCATTTGTAGAATATATCAAGAAACAATTCATAGAAACTTGAAAAAAGAGGTCCTTAGATGTACTGCGATGACCGACCCGTCGAGCCGAGGGCTGAACCGTATATCCCTTGTTAGCAGACCCGAGCGTAACGCAGTGGAGCGAGAGCGCAGCGGGGTGCGAACGATAGTGAGCAAGTAAAATTTCAAAAACCGTCACTATCTACACTTATTAACAATTTCAACAAATTCATCAACGTCTTTGACTACAAAATCAAAAAGTATGTCCCTACAAGGCTCATCCTTATCTTTGTTTAAAGCATAAATCGGAATTCCGCAAGCGACAGTAAAGCCCAATTCTAAAGTTCCGCTATTTCCAAGGTAACCGTCTTCGTTATACATAAAGCAAATATCGGCTTTGCGAATATACTCAAAATGATGATGTGTTAATCCGATAAAGGCATACCTTTTAAGATCATCGGGTAGGTTATTGATGTCTTTATTTCTATTTAGAATTGGGCCAAATACAATATGACCATTGGCGCGAAGCTTTTCTTCGAGCTTGCGGATTCCTTCATGAAATCTTCTTGAGCCACAAATTACAATCTTCATACTTTTTGATTATTGGTTAAAGTTTATAAGGTTTTTGAAATTTTATTTCTGCTAACTAATATTAAGCCGAGTTTTATTCGGTTTAATACGGAGATGTTCTGGTTTTCTTTGCGTAGTTGTTATTAAGTTATCTTGTTCTGAGGGTTTTTATGGTTAGAAAAGCTTATTTTGTGAATAATTTCTCAAAAGAATACTTTTTACCATAAAATCATAATTCAAAGAAGAAAACGAGGTCCTCTCAGACGGTGCGATGACCGACCCGTCGGTCAGGGCTACCTATACTCCACGCCTTTTTAGTGGACTCTTTTTGATGGGTAAGAAAAAATCAAGAGATGCTTGTCATAACCAGTTTTCCGTTTTTCACTCCTTTAGTAGCAATGATTTCATCCGCTAACTTTTTAATTTTCTTGACTTTGCCTTCAAGAATAATTACTTCGAGGCAGTTATCGTGATTTATATGTATATGGAGTGAACTTCTTATTAAATTTGGATGATGATGCTGTATGTGTGTTAATTCATCTTGCACATGGTGTTTGTGGTGGTCATAAACGATTGTCAATGTCGCCATCATTTCTGCTTCAGGATTCTCTTTTTGTTGCCCAATTAGCTCGTTTCTTATAATATCTCTTATTGCTTCTGACCTGTTTTTATATCCTTTTTTCTTTATTAGGTCATCAAATTTCTTTAATTGTTCTGGGTCAAACGCTATTCCTTTTCTGATTATTTTGTCCATCTTTGTATTAGTAGCACGCTACACATATATAAGTGTTACGTTTTTTGAAAAAGTAACACAAACTTTATATAGAAGTGAGTTTCTTCTTTTGTGGAGGCGGAAAAATGGCATGTTTTATAGCACCAACATCTGTGGCAATAATAACGACAGCTCTTAGAAAGAAGTTACCAAAGCAATGGCATATTAACTGGTTAAATACTATGATTTGGGGTGGAGCAGTAGCATTGGCAGTTGAGCATATCGCACATCAAGAAATTGTTCCATGGCTACCATTTTTAACAGCCATGAGCAATCCGGCTGATACAGTAGTAATGCTAAAAGAGATAGCAATAGTAGGAATACCAATGACATTAGGTTTGATTTTCGCATGGGTTGTAATGGTAGTTGTCTACGAAAATTTTATTGCAACAAATAGATTATCTGCAACAGCACGCAATACAGTAAAATAAGGGGGATAAAAATGTGGCTTATCATAACACTAATTGCAACAATTGTCGTTTCAATAATTTATTTATTATCAAAAGAATATAGAAAGAGGTATAAATTAGGTTTCTTGGCTTTAATGCTGTTGGGAACTTTTATAATGATATTGGTCGATCATCTGATAGCATTTATTGGCGGCGAACCATTCATAGAAGTTACGACTGATGGACTAATCCAAAATGCAACACTGCTTGGAATTGTGATGATTGTTCCGATTTTTGTAATTTGGATAATTGCAGTTTCCACCTCATCTGGTACTAAACCTAGAGTTGATTAAGCTATAGCAAAACCTATAGCCAATATCTCTTAATAGTTTTTATGTGTTAGATAGGGATTTTATTCTAAAGAAGCAGTTTATTTATAAACAAAACCGAAACATTTATATAGTATAATTGTTACAATTGTATTAATTGAAACAATTGTTATTACTATGAAAACCGAACTTGATAGAATTCCTTCGACTATCACTTTGTCTTTGGGATTAAAAAATAGAATTAGAAAGCTCAAAGAGGATATGACTTATGAGCAATACTTAACTCAATTAATTAGATTGAGAAATGAATTAGTTCATTCTGCGAATAAAATAGAATTGGTTGAATTTGAGAGAAGAAATCTAATCTTTTTTTATGCTGGATTTAAAGTACTTTTTGATTATAATAAGCTCAATAACTCTTCAAGTCATATTTTTGATATTAGAATTAAAAGAGTTCTTTACAAAGGTGAAAAATCCAATTTAAAAGAATTAATTGATGCCTATAAGGAAAAAGATCGTTCTTTTCTAGTTAAAAGTTATTGTCTCTATTTTGAATTCTTGAATATTGTTATTCGTGAAGAAACAAAGTTGCAGTTTAATCATAGAGGTCGTTTTGAAGATTATTATCTTTGGGAACAAGAATTTAAAAAAGCAGGACTCTCAAAGAAATCTTATGAATATGATGTCAAAGATAGACTTATTGATTATGAAAGTGGGGTTGAATTTAGATGATTGATTTAAACCCGCTCCGAATATATTTCAATGGAATAGGAAAAACTATTGAAATAGATAAATATTACTTTAATGTTATAATTCAACAAGATGAAGAAGAATCTTTCTCTGTAAATGTAAAAGTTAGACAACAAGATACCAAGGAAGAGCACTTAATTCAGTTTAGAGTTGGCATTGGAAAACATAAAGAAGATGAAACTGCAGTGCATGATGCTGATAAACCTCATTTTGAATTAGATTATTTCAAAAGAGATGAAAGATCTTTTTCTGCAACACTTTATTTTACATTTAATAGTCCAACAGATGAAGAGTTGATGGAATATGCAGAGGGAACAGTGGTTGTTATAACAAAAATGCTTGAGCATTTTTTTGAGAAACGTAGTTTAGATTTAAAAAAACTTTCTGAAATAGTGTCTGAAAAGTTGGTTTTTGAGGAACTTTCATCGTCAGAACCAGTACTTATTGGAGCACTTTATGAATGTTATAAAAACAGTGAATTAGTTGTAAGACAAAAAGGACAAGAACCTCTCATAATTAAAACCCCTCATAATCTTAAAAAGTTCCTCGGATTCGAAGATTTATTGCCAATATATCTTCCTCTTCTTGAGAAAATAAAAAAGAAATAATTTTTTGATTTGAGAGGTCCTCTCAGACGGTGCGATGCTCGACCCGTCGGGCAGGGCTATCTATACTCCACGCCTTTTTAGTGGACTCTTTTTTTTATTTCGTGTTTATTCTGAGTTTTCTTTAAAAACTGATGTGTATGGAATACTGTCAGTGCCATACTGCTCTTGGTAAAATGAAGAGTGATCTTTGATTCTTTTATAAAAATACGAAAAGTTTATAAATTACAATATTGTAACTATTGTAAGTATGGCGCAATTAATGACAAAAAGAATACCTGTCTCTGAAGACCGGTGGAAAGAGCTTGGACATATTAAAGAAGCAGGTCAAACTTATGACGAGCTTCTTGGAAAGTTGTTACAGGCACACAATAGAAGAGAATTGGCATTCAAGCTTGATGCTGCCGAGAAAGGTAAAGGTAATTGGACTAATCTAGAGGATGTTTAGATGTCTTACCAAGTTGTTCTCTCTGACGATGCAATAGATTTTTTGCGTTCATTAGATAATAAAAGCAAGTCTATTTGTAAGAAGAATCTTCAAAAGCTTTCTTCCCCTTACCCTGGTCGTGGAAGTGGTGACAAAGAGCGATTGGTTATTGGAGGTAAAGACCGATACCGATTGCATATCGGAAGAACATACACTGCGTTCTACGTCATTAATGAAAAAGAAAAAATAATTCGAGTTGTTGAAATTATTTCTATTGAATCAGCGCATAAGAAGTATGGGTTTTAAAAAAGGATTCCTTGAATGTACTGCGATAATCGATCCGTTGGCAGGGTTACTTTATCTTTTTGAAACTCAAAAAGTTATCTCTTATTGAAGCACTCGTCACAGTATATCTCTGGCTTTCTCGGCTTAAATGGTAGAACGAACTTTTTTTTGCAAGTAATGCAGATTACTTGTGTTGCCCACTTTCTCGCATTGCTTTTATAACTTTCTTTTTCGAAATTAATATGTTTGTTGACGCTTTGAAGATTGTGGTTTTTGAATTTTTTGACTCTGATGTTTGAAGGCATGTGAGTTGATTTATTTTTAGTATTTATATATTGTTTGATATAATTAGTGTGTTATTTTTATTTATTTTCTAAAAATTTTTAAATTCAGTCATAATCAGCTATTTGTGGCTAAGAAAAAGAAATCTGTCAAGCTTCACATCAGCACAAAGGTCAAACTAATTATACTAATATTAATAGTGTTGGTGGTTTTATTTACTCTCGACTTTTCAATAAAGATAAACTATACAATTAGGGATGATTTACAAATTGATTTGGATCCTGTGCAGACGATTAAATCTTCTTTTCTTTATGAAACAACACCTGTAGATTTTGTTGTCGGTAATAAAAACTTTGCAGCCTGCAATACTAAATGTAAGGTTGTATTGACTGACAAATCAAATAATCAGATGCTGTTTGAACAAGAATTTAAACTAACTTCAAATTCTAATAAAAACCTATCTTTTACTTTGCCTGAAAATAACAGGATTGGCCAGAAAATATTTCTGCTTGAAGCGACATGTCAAAATGTTAAAACAACCATCTGTCAAACGGCCAATGAAACAAAGTATAGATCTGCTCTTATAACTGTTAACTATGGTTTTAGTCCTGAACAATTCTTAAGTGTTGCTCAACTGGAGAAAGAACTTCTCAGAAAAGCCGAGAATTTGAACGTGGCCGAGAATCATGAACAGTTAATCGTTCAACAAATAAATGAAATAAAAAACAGCATCAACACTTCTTTGGAACTTGTTAATGAAACTAAGAATTATTCAGTTGTTATGGATTTAGCAATGGTGGATTTTGAAAACCAAGAGTTTGAAGCCGTTGAATTAAAGCTCGTAACAATTCCAGAATTAAACAGGACTAAAACCATTAACTCCATTAAATCTGATATTAATATTTACAATGAAAAAATAACTGAAATTAATTCCATTAATTATTCTGAGCTGAACAATGCGTATGAATTCTATGTGAAAATAAATAGAACCGCTGACCTAATGGCAAGTCATTCTTTATTATTTTTTGATTCCTTTGAAGAATTAGTTCGAACTAATGTGGATTTAGAAACTCTTCAAAACGTAGTAAATGGTTACGCAAAAAAACAATTAAATTTTGAAAAACAACTAAATAAATCTATTATGAACTATTTAATAATCTACAATATATCTGTGGATGAAAACAAGTCTCTTTGTTATAATCTGAACTTGACAAATATTAGTTCCAATTATTGTGATGAATTAAATATAACTCTTCTTGAAGCACCGGATTATGCAATAATTGACTTTGTTTCAGAAGTGTTATTAGAAAACATTTCAATTCCTAAAATAAAAGAATTTTGTTGTGTTGATGATGAGTGTTATGAATGTGTAGATAAAGCAGTCAACTACCCTGTGATATTTGTTCATGGTCATTCTTTTAATAAAAAGGATCCTGCTGAAACAAGTATTTCAAGATTTGCCGATATTCAGAAAAAACTAGATGTTGAGAATATTTACATAAATGGTGGTGACATTGATTACCAAACAGAAGATCAGGGTTTGTGGTCTCGTATGACTCAACCAATATCCGTTAGAGGAACCTATTATTATCTGCCGTACATTGAGCAAGATAAAATAATTAAAATTGTTAGAAAAGAAGAAGGAATAGATACCTATGCCATTAGATTAAAAGAACTAATTGATTTGACTTTGAAAAACACTAATTCTGATAAAGTTATAATTGTTGCACACTCTATGGGGGGTCTTGTTTCAAGAAACTACTTAATGCTGTTTGGCGAAGATAAGGTCGATAAATTAATCATGATAGGAACTCCTAATCATGGAGTGAGTGGTCGCGTTGAAGATTTGTGCGGTGTTTTAGGTGATAAAATAGCCTGTTCGCAAATGAGTGAAGAAGGCATATTTCTGAAAAAATTGAATAGTTATAAACCAAAACTACGAGTGTATAATATCATCGGAACCGGTTGCGACATGTCTGGGAAAGACGGAGATGGAGTTGTAAAATCAGACTCTGCAATGCTAACCTATGCGCATAACATTTACTTTGAAGGTGTTTGTAAAGATGCTTTTGAAACAGAACTGCACTCGGATCTCATAAACCCTGAGAAGTATCCTTTGGTTTATGAAATGATAAAAGAATTATTGAGTGAATGATTCTTAACTGTTTTTCACTTCTTCAGCAATATTTGCATCTTTTGTAATGATTATTTTTATATCTGATTTTAAACTCAATGCATCTTGTAATAATTTGAATTTGTTGTTTTCATTAAGATACTTTGTAATTTTTTTCTTTACATCATTTGGTATTACTAATTGTATGTAATAGTCTAAAAAAGCTATTATGTCAACAGGCACATCTTCTTTTATGAACTCATAATTCACACCTATTTTTTTGTATATCTCAGAAGCTTCTTTTTCTAACTTACTATTTCCTTTGCATTTCATTATAACTTTATGTCCTTTTTCAAGAATTCTTTTGTAATGGTTGTATTCTGTTCTGTAATAAAAAAGAGGTCTCCATTCGTTTCTTATCTTAAAGAATATTTTATCATCTTTTTTCTTAAGTAGTTCTGTTTTGATAAAATAGTACAGATATTTTTCTGCATCAAAAACTGTTTCGAAATTTAGTATTGATATGTCTCCTGCGTTCTTGCTTTCTTTTAATCCGCCGATAAACTTTAGTTTTTTCTTTGCAAAATGATTTGTCTCTACAATGTCTGTGAATGATTGTACTTGTTTAACCCATCCGATGTTGATCTCGTATTCTTTGTCTTTTTTTGTAAGAACTTTTGCTTCAACTAATTCATTTATTGCTTTGAAAACTGCTTGATAAGTTACACTGATTGAGAATTGTTTTTTGATCTGGTTGTATACCTTTTTTGCAGTTTGTGTTCCTTCTAGTGTTAATGATAAGATAATTGCATCTTTGACATTCTTTGGTTTGGAATCAATCTCTGGAATTAGTATATGAAAGCTCATTCTACTGGGAAAACTATTTTATTAATAAACCTTTTGGTTGCTTTTTATATCAACATTAAGTTAATAACGATTTTTAACTACCTTGAATTAAACAAGGTGATAACATGCCATACTTAATTCCACATGAAGGAAAAATTTACGAAGCAAAGAAAGTAGGTAAATACGCTCAATTTGGTTTAAATTTTAAGTTTGAAAGAACAAATAAAATAATCAAACTAGATGACCTTCATTTTATGAAATTAAGTCGAGTGGATGCGAGTTGGGACGATGCATTTGCATGTGGTCCTGATGGAAGTGCATTTAGGGTAATGGATGATGTATTAGAAGAAGAACTGTATGATTATATTCTAATAAATGAACGAGTCGATTCAAAAACTGTCCGTTGTGAAGTGGCTTACTTTAATAAAAAAGGTAATTAAGAATTAATCTGTAAACGAAATGAGTTTTTTTCTAAAAATTTTTAAATGATTGTATTTCAATTCAAAATATGAAATACATAATACTATTACTAGGGCTTCTTTTATTGCTTGTTAGTTGTTCTAATGGGCAGGTTGGTGAAACAATGACAAACAGAGTGGCAGTTATAGAAACAAATCATGGTACGATGGAAATTGAGCTTTTTGAAGATAAAGCGCCAATTACAACAAAGAACTTTATTGACCTGACAGAAAAAGGTTTTTATGATGGAGTAATATTTCATAGAGTCATAGCTAATTTTATGATTCAAGGTGGAGATCCTGATGGCAGAGGAACTGGAGGACCAGGATACTCTATTTTAGATGAATTTCATCCAGACCTAAAGCATGATTCAAAAGGCATTTTATCAATGGCTAATTCAGGACCAAATTCTGGTGGAAGTCAGTTCTTCATAACACTTGTTCCAACACCTTGGCTAGATGGCAAACATGCAGTCTTTGGAAAGCTAATAAGCGGAGAAGATGTACTTGATGAAATAGGTGCGGTTCAGACTGGTGCAGGAGACAGACCACTAGAAGATGTTGTAATGACTAAAGTCACAATAAGAAATCAATAATTTATTTTTTTTTTAGTTTTTAAAATAGAAAAAAAGAAGAAAAAAATTAAAATTATTAAACTATTTTTTGTCTATTATTCAAGATGTTTGGCATCCTTGTACGCAGCGACATTCTCCATCGTTACAGAATGGGATTGAAAAACATAAATTATCTTCAGGTTGAACGCAATCTGCCTTATCTTCACAATCCTCATTTGTAACACATTCGTTAACTTTTATTTCTGTAATTTCAATCAAAGTTCCAACCATACATGTGGTTGCCAAGTCGGTTCTGACAGTTCCTTTAAATTCAACTTTTAAACCATCATATCTATATTCTTCGATTAGACCTATTGGCTCATAATTTTTCCCATCACTACCTTCTATTCTCCAGCATCCGCCTTCAACATCTACATATTTGACTGTTCCTTTGGCTTCTACATACTTAAACTGTAAACACTTAGGTTCTTCCATTGCTTCAGGTTCACAATATCTTTCAGTGCACATGCCTATGGCTCCATTTTCAACCCCACACCAATTGCATCCATCAAACCATGAAATGCAATCATCTGGAATTTCGATTGGTGGCAAAGCTCCTAAGCACATCCAATTTATCTCTGCTTCGCCTGTTTCTACCCAAACAACACAGGCGGGATTGCAATTAGGATGTTCTTCGGTTGGTGTGATACCAAACCACCAAGTTTTGGAGTTATGATTATAGTTTCCTTCGCCTTCCTGCAATACTCCATCACATTTCTCTTCTGCAATGAGTCTTGCTTCTTCTTCTGAGAGTAGAATATTCTCACCGCATTCTCCTTCATATGCAATATCTACATCTCCTGCCATGCATTCATTGGCATAAGTTGTTCCGTCAACACCGCAAACAGGACTCCAATCAGCTGTACAAGCTACTGGTGTATTTGGATCCCAAGTAATTGTATCCTTAGTCTGTAAATCCGGGATTCCTATTGGGGGGTTGCAAGCACTCAATACCAAAAGGAATGCAAGCATTGTTATTATGATTAATCTCATGTTTATCACCTAATATGCTATAGAATGTTTGTTTTTAAATAGTTTCTTATGACTTTGATTAGAATTGAAGTTAAAAAATAGCAAAAGCTAACTTAAATTTTTATTTATAAAAAACTATGAATAAAAAAATAAAAAAAATAATTTGATTTGTAGAATTAGTTTTTTACGCTTACTCTTCGTCTAGTGCAACTTGTTCAGCCTTTGGGCCTCTGTCGCCATCAACAACTTCAAAAGTGACTGCGTCGTCTTCTTTAATTCTTACGCCTTCAGTCAAACCGGTTTGGTGTACGAAGTACTCTTTACCATCTTCGCCAGCAATAAAGCCGAATCCTTTCATGTTGTTGAAAAATTTTACTTTTCCTTTCATTTTTGTTTTACTCCTATTTTACTTTTTATTAGAAAACGTTTTCTATCGAACTTTTTAAAGAGATCAATCATTTCCCAATACTAAAGCCTGATAGTATACGCCTATTTATAAATGTTATTAAAATCTCAGATTTTAAAACAACAAAATAGAATATTTTAGTAAGTTACTGAAATGATAGCATTTCAGAACTTCAAAACTAGCAAATAGTTTAGTAAGTTACTAAAAAACGTAGTTATTTAGAACTTCTGAATTTCAAAAATTCAGTAAGTTACTAAAATCTCGGATTTTAGAACCTCAAAAACAAGTTTTTGTAGGTTACTGAAATTTAGCTCTAAATTTTAGAACCTCTAAAATGTTCCATTTTAGTAGGTTTCATTTTTCTTATTAAGCACGGAATAAATTTTATAAAAACATTTAAACAATTACTTTTTACAAATATCATGATAATTAATTCTCTGAAGCTGAAGAACATTCGCTCATATGTAAAGGAAGAACTAATTTTTCCTAGGGGTTCTGTAATGCTTTCAGGAGATATTGGTTCTGGGAAAACAACCATTCTTCTTTCAATAGAATTCGCGCTCTTTGGAATTATCAGAGGGCAACTTTCAGGCTCTAATCTGCTGAGACACGGCACAAATGAAGGATTTGTTGAATTAAACTTCACAATCGATGAAAAGAATGTGACTGTGAAGCGGTTTTTAAAAAGAAAAAACAAGACCATTGCTCAGGATTCCGGAAGCATAATAGTCAATGATGAACAATTTGACTTGACACCTGTCGAGTTAAAATCCAAAATACTAGAATTAATAGGTTATCCTGATGAACTTCTAACAAAGTCTAAATCTTTAATCTTCAGATACACTGTTTACACACCACAAGAAGACATGAAACAAATACTTCTTGAGAGCCAAGATGAACGCTTGGATGTTATAAGACGAATATTCAATATTGACAAGTACAAGAGAATCAAAGAAAATAATGTGAATTATATCAGACAATTAAAAATCAAGAAAACAGAATTAGAAACTAGAGTTGAAGATTTAGAAGAAAAGAAAACAGAGTATAAAACCTATGATGATAAAATTAAAATCATAAAAGAAGAATCATCTAAGATTCAAATAATTGTTAATAATATTGGCAAAGAAGTAAATGTTTCAGAAGAAGAGATGAAAAGTTTTGAAAACCAAGTTAAAATGGTCGAGACTCTTAAGAATCAAGTTGAAATAAAAACAAATAATATCCATAATAAACAAAGCACAATTGAACGAAATGATGAAAGCTTAAAACGAATTGATGATAAAATTGAGAATTTAAATAAAGAAATGGTTGACTTTAAGGCCTATAATATTAAAGAATTAAAATTACAAAGAACAACTCTGGAAGAGGAGAAATCAAAAACATCTGATAATATTGGTCAGATTTCTGATAGAAGTGCTACTTTCACAGCCAAAAAACAGAACTCTGAAGAAATAATGAAAAGCATTGATTCCTTAGATGTGTGCATTGTTTGTAAACAAAAAGTTGATAGTAATCATAAAAAACATGTGAATGCACAGGAAAATGAAAAAATCTTGGCTTTAGAAGAACAACTGTTAAAACTTCAAGAATTAAAATCGAAAAGAAAAATTGCTTTGGAAGAATTAAATAGCAAACTTTCTAAGATTAATGAATTGCTTCAAAAACAGGAAGTTATGCTTTTGAAAAAAGAAAATTTGGAAGGGCATATGAAAACCAAAGAAGAATTAATCAAAGAACAAACAAAGTTAGAAGTAGCCATTGAAAAAGAAACTGCAGAGATGCTCGAAGTAAAAAAGAATCTGGAAGCCCAACACGATGTTGGAGATAAATATCAAAAAGCCAAAACAACATTAAACAATTTAAGAGAAAAACTCAAAGTTGAAGAGATAAAAAAAGCAGAGTTCGCCAGAGAACAAAGAACTCTCGAAGAAGTCAAAACAAGATTAAAAGAAGAAATCACCAGGAAAGAAGAATCAAAGAAACAATTGGCCTACATACGGCAACTACAAGAGTGGATGGTGAAGTTTTTCATGAATGTTGTTTATTTGATGGAAAAACAAATAATGCTAACCATATACCAAGAATTCAATGAGTTTTTCCAAGAATGGTTTAACATGCTAATAGAAGATGAAAATCTCAATGTTAGATTGGATGAAACTTTCACACCAATCATAGAACAGAATGGCTATGACACAACAATCTTGAACCTGTCGGGTGGTGAGAGAACTTCAGTTGCATTGGCATACAGGTTGTCCTTGAACAAAGTTATAAACGACTTTATGGGTTTGATTAAAACCAAGGATCTGTTGATACTCGATGAACCAACCGATGGTTTTTCATCGGAACAATTGGATAAGATAAGGGAAGTCTTGGAAATGATAAATATAAAACAGATAATTCTTGTAAGCCACGAGCCGAAATTAGAAAGCTATGTTGATCACATTGTAAGAGTCAACAAAGAAGAACATGTTAGTCATATATTGGCTTGAAAATCACAATTGTTCCAGGATTGTTAGAATACCGAGTTTCTGGTTGTGCCAAGAAATCATTATTTTTTATGATTGATTCTCTTTCACTTTTTTTAATATAAGGATATGTTTCAACTGAAACATTATATTTTGTGGCAATATCATTTGAATCTGTAATAAAGCTTTTCATATGCATTGTTTTCACAACATCTATAATTGGCGCTATTCCTTTTATTTCGATATCTATGCCCATGGCAGCCATATCAGGAGTTAGTATATTGCAAAGTGATAAATTTGAATTTGTTTTAAGATTTTCTCTGAATTCATCCATTGCTGGTTGTGTTTGATTTGACATATTTTTTGGAATTTAAATATATTTATAAAGCTTTATTAAAGAAAAGTGTTTTTTAATGCTTTATGAGAGAACAAAGCAATTTTCCTAAACTAAAAAGCAAGGCAATTCTAAGTCCGATGTCTGGGGTGACCGATGTCGCTTTTAGGGCTTTAGCTAAGAAGTATGGTGCTGGTTTAACATACACTGAGTTTGTTAGTGGTGCTGCAATTGTCAGAAACAATAAAACAAGTCTTAGAATGCTTAAAATCGCTCCTTCTGAGAAGCCTGTTGCTGTACAGTTATTCGGAGGGAATGTTAATGAGGTTGTTGAGGCTGCAAAGCTTTTTGAAGATCAGTTCGATGTGATTGACATAAATTGTGGATGTCCTGCTTGGAAAGTCATAAAGATAGGTGCAGGTAGTGAATTATTGAAAAAACCCGAAGGTATTGCTAAATTTGTCAATAAGCTGGCGAGTGCTGTAAATAAGCCAGTCACAATCAAGATACGAACTGGAATTGATAAGAACCATATTAATGCAGTTGAGGTTGCAAAGAAAGCAGAAGATGCAGGTGCTGCAGCCATAGCTGTTCATGGACGAACCAGAGAGCAGGGTTATAGTGGAGTTTCCGATTGGAACGTGATTAAAAAAGTCAAAGAAGCAGTAAATATTCCTGTTATTGGTAATGGAGATGTTAATTCGCCAGAAGTTTTCAAACAAAAGCTTGAAGAAAGTGGTGTTGACTACATAATGATTGCTCGTGCAGCAATGACCTATCCTTACATTTTTCAACAGATAAATGATTATTTAAAAAAAGGCAGTTATGAACGGAAAAATCAGATGGAATTATTTTTAGAATACCTTTTGTTGGCTAAAAAATACGAAATACCCTATCCTGCAATCCGACATCATGCAATAAAGTTCTCCAGAGGCATTGTTGGTGGTGGAAAATTAAGACAGGAAATACTTAAATTCAAAGATATTAATTCTCTGAGAAACCTTATTGAAAAAAATATAGCTTTATAAATGAAACCTGGTTTCGAAGCTTAAAATGGAACAACCACCAATGTTGTATACTATGAGAACTACAGGAGACTATGTCGCGGTTCCTTCTGCTGCATTTGAATTAGCTCAAGCAGTGTTAGGTCAAAGCAAAAATCCGGCTGACACTTTGTCAAGTGACTATAGACATTATAGTTCTATTGAAGCAATGTTAAAAGGAAAACATATTGATCCTAAAGCTCGCGTAGACATTGTCACACTTGGAATTGCTAAGAACATGGTTGCTGGAAAAAATCATTTTATATCTCTTCAAGACAAGATAGTTGATTCTTATAAAAAAGTTGAAGAAGCATATTTGAAATAATATCTTTGTTTCTCGTGTTCGTTGACTTTAGCTCAACAATTCAAAAGCTTTAAATAAACACTTTGCTTAGTTATTTCTATGAGGTTTACAAAGATAACCATAATCAGCTCTAAAAAGCCACAGGTTCATGATGTAAACGAACAATTACAATGGTTTGGCGGAACGCTTGGTTTATTTGGCACTCGCGATAAGGATAAGAGTTGTTTTAGAGTTTTCATAATTCTGTTGAAAAACTTGAAAGAAGAAGGACCCATAAGTTCTGATGAAATAGCTGAAAGAACAGGTCTCAGCAGAGGAACAGTGGTTCATCATTTAAACAGACTTATGAGTTCTGGAATCGTGACCGCTGAGAAAAATGGTTACCAATTAAAAGTCGACAAACTAGAACATTTAGTTGACTTGATAAAAGACAATGTTGACAGAGCATTTGAAAACCTTAAAGAAATAGGTAAAGATTTAGATAATAAGTTGGGGTTATGATTTCACCTGAACAAAGAATCAATTTTTTCTAAGACTGAAAAGAAAGTCTTATTTTTTATTGTGCCTATTTTTTTTATCAATAAACGTTTGTTTATCTTGAGTATGTTCTCTGCTTTTACGCAGCAGGGATTGAACAGGTGTCCTTCTTCCAGATGTTCATTGCTTATTTGTATTGTATAGGTTTTTTTTATTGTGTTATTTGTTATTCCGCAAACAATAACATCCTCAGAAGATTCATTAAATTGATCTTTTGAGACCACCAGTACTGGTCTGACTTTTTCTCCGCTAAAATCTGAGAATGGAAATGGCACCAGCAGTATTTCTTTTTGTTTTATATTCATAGATATTTACTCCATTCATTTTCATCTTCTTTGTTATTCCACAGGTTTTCCATATTCTTTTCTGCTATTGATAGCCAACCCTGATTTTCTTTTCGTTTTTCTAGTAGTTCTAAATTTTGTAAGAATTCTTTTTCTAATTCAATAATTAGTTTGTTTTCGACTTCTTTTATTATTAGTTTTGTTCCTTCTTCTATATTCAGTTTTTTTCTCATACTTTCAGGTATTACCACCTGTCCTCTTGATGAAACTTTCATGGTATCTATCATAATAAGAATAGTAAGATTATTCTTATTTATATATTTTTCTATTTATTACTTGTGAAATAACTTCTTAATAAACTATTTCTAAGATAATCCGGAAGATTTTCAGCAATTCCAAAACATACAAAAATTCTTGATTTTTGAAGTTTTGGAGAAACATATTTTTCCAAAACATTTTAAAAACAAAATGTGTTTCTATTATTCATGGGGCAATTACCTTTCGAAGTTAAAGAACCGAAAATTCTTGTAAAAAAAGAAGTTCAAACCAGTGATAAATTTGGAACAAGACCTGAGGACAGAACCACTGAAGAAATGATTAATTATGGAATTGTTAACATAGACAAACCAGACGGACCTAGCAGTCACCAAGTATCATCCTATGTAAAAGACCTTCTTGGTGTTAGCAAAGCTGGTCACTCAGGAACTTTAGATCCTGGAGTTACGGGTGTTCTACCGGTGGCCTTTGGAAGAGCAACAAGAGTAACACAATCACTATTAACCGCCGGAAAGGAATATGTTTGCTTGATGAGACTACATAAAGAAGTCAATGAAACACTTCTTAGAAGAACCATGAAAGAGTTTGTTGGAAAAATCAAACAGCTACCGCCCAAGAAAAGCGCTGTGAAAAGACAAGAAAGATTCAGAACAATTTATTATTTAGACCTACTTGACATTGACGGTAAAAATGTTTTATTCGTAACCGGAACCCAGGCAGGAACCTATATCAGAAAACTATGTCATGATATTGGACAGGAACTGGGAGTTGGCGCTAACATGTTTGAACTTCGAAGAACAAAAGCAGGTCCATTCCAAGAAAACACCCTTATAAAATTACAAGATTTGAAAGATGCAGTTTACTATTACAAAGAAAAAAAGGATGATAAACTTTTAAGAAAAGTTATTCAACCGGTGGAAGCAGCCGTAAGTCATTTACCAAAAATATGGATTTTGGATACAACTGTGGATGCTATTTGTCATGGTGCTTCTCTAAAAGTTCCAGGTATTGCAAAACTAGATGATGGTATCGAACCTGATATGAAAGTTGCAGTTTTGACCTTGAAAGGTGAATTAGTAATGGTGGCTACTGCCAATCTTACTTCTCAAAAAATGCTTAAAGATAAAAAAGGAATAGCAGCTTTTCCTGATCAAGTATTCATGGAGATTGGTGTTTATCCAAGAATTGAAAAA
>JBDRGV010000047.1:0-13247 GCA_043817405.1 archaeon
GCGTCGTGTCCTGGAGTTGGTATTATCTCTATATTTGTTCCAGGAACTTTTCCTTCATGCTCACTTATTTTTCCATCAAATGTGTATATCTCACTATTGTCAAGAATAGATGCGTTTTCAAAAATACCTGCTAGTAAGCAATGATCTAAATGAGTGTGAGTTAGAATAACATAGTTAATATCTGTAGGTGACAAGTGTTCTTGCTCTAATGCTTTTAGTAATAACGGTTTATTCATTCCAGGATCAACTATTATATTCATATCGCCTTCTCTAATCAATGTTGTTGTGGAAGATGCTAATTCATAACCTTCTTCCTCTTTAGCATACCCTTCGATTAGAACTTTAACTTCAGTCATATTTATCAATAACGAAATCTAAGTTTATAAAACTTTCATTAAAATGATTAGAAAATATTTTAATGAACTTTTTTCTCTTCAATGAATTCTTCAATAATTCCATTTACTTTGTTTATCATTTCTGGATTTCTTCGATAACCATGGACAGAATCAAGCATTATGAATTGCTTTGGATCGGAGGATAATTCACATGCTTCTTTAATTTTGATTGGATCAACTAAAGTATCTTTACTCCCTGCAATGAATAATTTTGGTTTATTACAAACTTTTAAATCTGGTATCATGTCATATTGCTGTGAATCTTCAACAAATGTATAAGGTAATTTAAAGGACTTTTCTTTTTCAGCATATCCTTTTGGCGTATCTCTAATTGATAAATGATATCCTTTTTCTCGCCATCCATCATCAATAAATTCTTCAGTCTTATATGATGCCCTTCCCATTATGTCAATAAATTTTTCAACTTCTTTAATTCTTGTTCCTGCAAGTACTGCCATACTTCCGCCTCTACTATGACCAATTAAGATAGTTTTCTTATTTCCATAATACTCAATAATTTCTTGAACTGCCTTTAGATAATTAGTAGTTGAATAGATTGATATGTCTCCTTCACTTTCCCAAGTACCTGGTGGATCAAAAGATAATGCAAAATATCCTTTTGTTGCTAAAAAATCAACATGGCTACGCATATGCAGATAATCTTTTGTATCTAATCTCCCAGGTAAAACAATTGCAAATTTATCAGATTGAGAAGAACCTTTCTGATATGTTGCAAGATTAAAACTTTTAGTTCGAATAAATCTGGTAGTCTTTAACATATTATCAATAACGAAATATGAGTTTATAAAACTTTCATTAATCCTGATGTTAGACGTAATTCAAAAAATGCCCTTTTAAAGAAATATTTATTAATGTAATGACACACAATTAATATTATGAGCACTAATACAAAATCCAAATCGTGGCGTGACTCTTATTATCACAAATTATTCGGACTTAAAGCGGCGAAAGAAGCCGAGCGAGTTCTTCCATTTTTTGAAAAAGAATATCCGAATGATAAACGTCCACGTCATGCGATAGAAGCCATAAGAGCTTGGGCACAGGATAAAAGAAAATTAGGAATGGCGGAAGTACGTAAACTATCACTGGATTCTCATGCCGCTGCTCGCGAAGCAAAAACTGATGCTGCACGATTTGCAGCTCGTGCTGCAGGTCACGCAGTTGCGACATGGCATGTACCAACCCACGCTCTTGGTGCTCCGATGTATGCCCAGAAGGCCATCTATGCCAATAAAAATAAGTCTTCTAAAAAATGATTAATTTCTTCTCGCCATTTATTCTATAAATTAATAGAACTTCGTTCTTGATATAATTTTAATACTTTTTTCCTAAACATCCCAAATACTTTTAAACTCTAAACACCATAAAAAAACCGAAAAGTTTATATATAAGTTTCTATGGACAATTACTATGAATGTAATCACAGGAACACACACCATTGAAAGTGTTGCAAAAGAACTAGGAATAAAAAAGACTTCAGCAATAAATGTAATTTCAAAACTAAAAAAAGAAGGAAAAGTTACTGTCTCAGGAGGTGGAAGACAAAAAAGAATCTATAAAATAAGCACAACACAACAAATGAAAACAAACGGGTTTTATGACCTTGTAAACAAATACTCCAAAGAAAAACTCGTTCCAAGCTTTAAACATGTAATCCACGGACGATACACCATTGAACAAGCAATAATTGACGGTATAAAAATAGGCGACACAAGAACAATGGAAGCCACAACCTATTTATTTAAAAAAATTACCAACTGGAAAAGACTATTCAATCTAGCAAAAAAGAACAAAGTAGAAACACAAGTATATAACCTATATTCAAAAGCAAGAAAAACAATGAAATGCAGACGAATGCCAAAGAGGTATGAATTATGATAAATACAAAAGATCAAGAAGAATTATTCGAATTAGTAAGTAAATATCTTGAAGCAGACATTGAATGCTATGCACTAGGTGGAACAGCGATGATGTTCTATGGCTACAAAAACACAACCAAAGACATTGACTTATTATTCCAAACAACAAAAGAGATAAACACATTCATAAAAGCCATAAAACAATTAGGATACAAAGAAAGATCAATAAAAGGCATTTACCCAGAAAAAAGATTAAAACTAAAATCAAAACCAATAATGTTTACAAGAGGAGACGAAAGATTTGATTTATTCTTAAACAACATATTTGGATTCAACATAAATGAAAACATAAAAGAAAGATGTTACTCAAGACAAGACTTCATAGGAACAAAAGAACTAATAATAAAAATACTATCAAAAGAAGACATAATATTATTAAAAGCAATAACTGGAAGAGAAAAAGATTTTGAAGACATACAAACAATAATAGAACAAGACAAAGATATAAATTGGGATGTAATCATAGATGAAGCCATAATCCAAAGAAAACATAAAGAATGGATACTAATAGATCTAGAAGAAACTATGAAACAACTAAAAAAAATAACATTCCTACCATCAAAACTATTCAAAAAAATATATGCTGCAGAAGAAAAAATGTAACTATCAAAGAAACATCTCCCAATACTTTTTTAAATAAACCTTTCTTCTAACCAATATGACTTTATACTTAATAGGTATTGGCCTTAACGATGAAGAAGACATTACTGTCAAAGGTCTAAAAGCTGTTAAAGCTGCAGACTATGTCTACTTAGAAGCTTACACTTCTCAACTTCAAGTATTAGCCAATAGATTAGAAAACTTTTACAATCAAAAAATAATCATAGCAGATAGAAATTTAGTTGAAAAGAAATCAAACGAAATATTAGAAAAAGCAAAGTCTAAAAACGTTGCATTCCTGGTTGTCGGCGATGTTTTCGGAGCTACAACACATACAGATTTATACCTGAGAGCTAAGAAACTTAACATAAACATTGAAATTATCCATAATGCTTCTATATTAACTGCTGTAGGGATGACTGGGCTTGAACTGTACAAATTCGGCAAAACCACATCTATACCCTATCCAGAGCATAATTTCAAGCCAGAAACAGCCTATGACGTCATAAAAGACAATAAAGACCTACATACATTAGTTCTACTGGACATTAAACCAGATAGAAACATGACCATAAATGAAGGTATTCAAATATTACTAGATATTGAAAATAAAAGAAAAGAAAACATCATAACGAAAGATACATTAATTATTGGCTGTGCAAGATTAGGAGGACATCACAAAATCAAATACGGAAAAGCATCTGAAATCTTAAAAGAAGACTTTGGTAAACCACTACATTGTATAATCATCCCAGGAAAACTTCATTTCATCGAAGAAGAAGCATTAGAACAGTGGAAATAATTAAATCCCTTCAACAACTTCATTAAAAGCATCTAAAATATTCTTTGAAGTATCTACTGATTCAGAATTATCAACAACTAATATTTTTCCATGATTTTCTTTTTCAATAGCTTCTTCAAGAAGACTCTTTTTTTGTTCAAAGTTGAACTGACTTGAAATTCTTCTTTCTATTTGTTTATCAGTTAAAGTCTTTCCATCATAATTCCTTCTTTGCTTCAATCTATCGAGCTGTGTTTTTTTATCGGCGTAAACCATTACAACATTATTATTGCATAAATAACTAATTCCAGACTCTGCAATTAAAGCAGCATCAAGTAATATTAATCCTTTCTTAGCAGTCATTTCTCTTCGAAGTCTCGTAAGAAGAGGTTCGCCCATAATTTTATTCAATTTACTTAAAGCTTTAGTATCATTAAACACAATCTCTCCGAGAGCTTTTCTATTTATAAATCCGTTCTCATATCTTATATTAATTCCGAATTCATTAACAACTTCTGCTCTTGTCATCACATACCTTGGCTCTGTTAACTCATCTAGAATCTGATGACCAATCTTATCCAAATCAATATCATAAACAGGAATATCCTTTCCTAATTCAACAAATTTCTTACTAACATATGATTTACCACAGCCAATACCTCCAGTTACACCTACAACGTATTGTCCAAGCATTTTAGATTCCAAAGCCTGTTTAACATGTAATGGAACAAATTTGTGAATAAGACCTTGCTCTTTCAAAACATTCTTGACCATACTAGAACTTACTTTAGCAAGATCAGGCAAAGCATAAAGAGTTACAGTATCTATACCTTTTCTCTGACTTTTTCCAACATCATCAAGTAGTTGTTCATAATCAGCATCAGTTGAATTTCTTATGCCTTTTACAACGACTTCAATATTTTGTTCATATGCATAATCCACGAGCAACCCTTTGAAAGAATCAACTTTAACATTATTTAAATGAGCCAACGCTTTATTAGCCATATCAGTTCTTTCATCTAAAGAAAACATGTAATTTTTATCAGGATTTACTCCTATAGCCACAGTTAAATGTTCATACATTTTCGCAGCTCTTTCTACAATATTTATATGACCATAAGTGATAGGATCTGCAGAAAATCCATACATCGCTTTTACCATAGAAAAAAGGAATTAAAAGAAGTTAATAAAGGTATGTCTGGAAGTTATTTTATTGGATTTACTTTCTTTAAGACTATCTTTTCATCATTTTGTCTAAAAGTCACATCAAAATGTTCAAAGAATCCCTGTCTTCCTAATAATAGTGGCACATCTGATTTATCATCTTTTAGTATAAGTACAGGTATATTTAAAGCATAACTTTCATGTTCATTTTTTATTCTAAAATGAACCTTGAACTGGTTGTTTTGACATCACCACCAATTCCTTTAGTTATACTGGCAGAACTTTCTTCTTCTTTTAAACCTAAAATAATTGCTAAATCTTCAGGGACAATAGTATTGTCTGCGCCAGAATCCAATAAACCTGCAACTTTAATTAGTTTACCATCTTTATTCCTTAAATAAACAGGGATATAGGGTGCTTTCTTTAAGGTTCCATCAGGTCTTTGAATATGTATGTATCTAAAAACTATGGTCATTTTAGAAAATTAATTGGCCTTCTCCAGGTATCTTGGTTATTGTCGGTGCACTCTTACACTTGTTAATAAAATTATTAATTTTAGTTAAATTTTTGTTATGAGCAATGATTTTATTATTACTTATAACAACCCATTGACCACTATATTCAGAATAATCTAATTTAGGAATAACCTCTTGTCGTTTACTCATTGTAATATTTGTGAAGTTCCCACATTTATAAAATTTTCCTTCCGAATTAATTATTATTGTAAAATATAGTTACATAGCCTTCCTCAAAGAAAAAAGAAGTTAAAAAAATAAAATTATTCTATTTTGGTTGTCTCTTGCCAAAGCCTTCCAAAGCACGTAATACTTCAACCGGTAATGCGACTATAACAGTATTGCTCTGATCAGAAGACAAATCGTTTATGGTTTGCAAAGTTCTCAAGTGAAGAGCTCCATCGTATCTGGATAGCATCGCAGCCGCTTTAGACAAATTAGTTGCAGCAATGACTTCTCCTTCTGCTTTGATAATAACAGCTCTTTTCTCTCTTTCAGCTTCTGCTTGTTTACCAATAACTCTCTTCATATCCTGCGGTAGAACAACGTCTTTTAGCTCGACAGCATCAACCTGAATACCCCAAGGATCTGAAGCCTTATCAACAATTATCTGAATCTTATCAGAGATTTTATCTCTTTGACTCAATAATTCATCAAGCTCAACTTCTCCAACAATGTTTCTCATAGTTGTCTGAGCCAGTTGACTAATTGCATAGTTGAAATGTTCAACCTGAATCATGGCTTTTTCAGCATCTCTGACTCTATAATAAATAACTGCGTTAACATTGACAGAAATATTATCTCTAGTCATACAGTCTTGATCAGGAACGTCAACAGCCTTGACCCTCATGTCTACTCTCATCCATGTTTGAAAAATTGGAACAACAATTCTAAGGCCAGGATTCATAATACCCACATATTTTCCAACTGTGAACTTAACTCCACGCTCATACTCATTAACAACTTTTATACCTAAAAGAATATATACAACAATAACACCTACAATCCATTCCCAAACCATATAATCACCCCTTATTTAATCATAGACAAATAGATTATTAATAAAGCTTGCGTTTTCTGAAAGAAAACTAAGTTTTCAACAAAAGCTTTAAATACTAAATATGTCTAAGTCATTATATGAATAAAAGAGGTATTTCTCCAATAATAGCCACTATACTATTAATAGCTTTTGCAGTGGCAATAGGGGCCATGATTATGAGCTGGACCACAAACGCAGTCACAACTGATTCTAAATGTGTAGATTTACCAACAGAAATACTCAACTCAAACGCTTTTTGCAAAGTAACAGACAGCATCATACCAAGAATTAACATCGGCCCTGATGAATATACTGTGTGTAAAGATCAAGCCATTCTACTTTCTCAAATCGCGACCTGTTAAGTTCTAATTACACAAAACATAAAAAAAGAAGCGTATTATAGATTGATATGAAGCTAACTTTAGATTTTCGCAAAACAGTAGATCAAAACGCTACAGAGTACTTCGAGAAAGCCAAGAAAGCCAAGAAAAAACTAAAAGGCGCAAAGAAAGCTTTAGAAAACAGTAAAGCTAAACTGAAGAAAGTCAAAGATAAAGAAATCATCAAAGAAGCACCTAGAATTTCTAAACTAAAAAAAAGAGAGTGGTATGAAAAGTATAGATGGTTTATTTCAAGCGATGATTTCTTAGTAATTGGCGGAAGAGATGCAACCACCAATGAAATAATCATAAAAAAACATGCCGAGAAAGGAGACGCAGTTTTCCACACAGACATGGCAGGCAGTCCATTTGTAGTTATAAAAAGCGAAGGAAAAGAAATTCCGAAAACAACTTTACAGGAAGCCAGCGACTTCACAGCTAATTTCAGCAAAGCATGGAAAAAAGGAATGAGTTCATTGGAAGTATTTCACGTAACCTCGGATCAAGTAACCAAAGAAGCCAATCAAGGAGAATTCTTACCAAAAGGAGCATTCATGATTAGAGGAAAGACAAACTACCTAGTGCCAACCATAAACCTTGCAATAGGAGTTTACGAAGATAAAATAATGGCCGGACCAATCAGTGCAATAAAAAAACACTGCAAAGAATACATACAAGTAATCCAAGGAGATAAGAAATCAAGTGAAATCGGAAAGAAAATAAAACATAAACTTGGTGGCGACCTAGACGAAATAATAAGGTCATTGCCAGCAGGCGGATGTGAGATTAAATGAATATAAAAATAATTAAATCCGAAGAAGAGATAAAAAAAGTTATTCCTCTGTTTCAAAAAGTATTTGCAGAACCTCCACATAATGACATTTGGAGTACAGAAACTGCTTTCAAATGTTTATCAAGAATATATAATCATGAAGGACAAGAGTATTGTCTTTATGCAGAAGAAGACAAAGAAGTAGTTGGACTATTATTCTCTCAGATAGAAATATGTCCTACCGGAAACTATTTATATGTTTATTTTACTGGCGTTGCTGAAACAGCCAGAAAAAAAGGTGTCGGAACAATGTTACTTAAAAAACTAGAAGAAGTAGCGAAAAAAAATAACATAGTAAAAATAGATTTGATGGCTAATAAAAAAGGATCAGGATATAATTTTTGGCAAAAAAGAGGTTTGAAACAAACAGATTATATACATATGCACAAAAAAATCTAATTAAATCTTTTGAGAGTTTAAGTATTCTGCTAATTGAATCATATCATCTTCCTTGTTTTCTAATTCAGAATAGTATTTCTCATCCATTTTTCTATAAAACTCATTTAATTCCTGAACAATTGATTTGTAATTGTCAATTCCTTGCGTTCCGATAATCTCATAGAATGATTTTGCGTATTTAGTGAGATTTTCTGTAATCTTTCTCATTTGAAGATTATCCATTCTATAAAGTTCGTTCAAGAACCTATTCATATCTTTTAGTTCATCTTCAAGAGTCTGATTTATAGATTGCTTTTTCTTTTTTGCTCTATCCATTAATCCATGTTCTACCAGTCCTTCATGAAAAGCAATTAAACCTTCAAGCATTTTCTTGTTAAATCCACATAATGGCATTTTAATCTACCTCCAACACAATTAGAAAGTATTTAGTTTATATAAAATAAACGAATCAATATTTTTACAAAAACTAAATATTTATATATGAACAACAATTATCCATACAAGATGATAAAATTAGATATTTTCGATAAAAGAATTCTGGAAGTATTAATAAATAATTCAAGAGAACAAGTAAGCACTATTGCCAAAAAAGTCAGACTTGGAAGAGAAAATGTAAATTACAGAATAAATCGTCTCGTAAAACTGGGATTAATAAAAGATTTTAATACAATAATAAATGAGGAAAAGTTAGAACTATCTCATCACGTAGTTTTTTTAGAGTTAATAAAACTCGAAGAAAAAACTGAAAAAGAAATAATAGACTATCTTAAAAAAAACCCTTTTATGAGCTGGATAGGAACATCTGCAGGAAAATGGAGCTTAGTTTTCGATATAATAACACAAGAGAAAAATTCTAATCTAAAACAAATATTAAGAAATTTCCTTGAAAAGTTCCAAACATTCATTGAGAATTATGAAATTTTAAAGTTAAGTGAAAGCGATTACTTTGTATCAAAATTAATTGGAGAATCTACAACCCAAATAAATAATTTAAAAAATAAAAATAAAACCAAACTTGATGAAAATGATTTAAAGATTCTCGCATCATTAAACAACAATTCAAGAAAAACATTAGTAGACATTTCTCAAAAAATTAAACTCACACCAAACGGAGTAAACAACAGAATAAAATCATTAATAAAAAACAACATAATATGTGGGTTCACAGTTTCTTTAGACTGGAAAAAGCTAGATTATGAATTGTTCACAATACAAATAAAACTTCATAAGTACAGCGAGAAAATCAATAAACAAATAAGAAGATTTTTCACAAACCATGATAAAATTATTTTCTATTACAAATATACTGAAGGGAGCTGGGATTATGACATTGGAATTCTAGTTAAGAATTCAAATGAACTTCGAAACTTCATCAATGAATATCGAAAATATTTTTCAGAAGTTTCAAAAATATCTGATGTTTTTCTTGTTTTAGAAGAAACAACAAGTCATAAAATGCCCGCAGGAATATTCAATTAATCCTCAACAACCTTCCATCAACTTTAACAATTGCATTTCTAAGAACATGGTCTAAATGTATTATGGATCTTAACTCCCCACCAAACCAAGCATTCGAACCATTGGCAATGTGAACAGTTCCAATGGTTTTCTCGTCAATGATAGTGGCTCCAATTATTTTTGCACCAGGATTAATTCCAATGCCTAACTCAGCAATTCTTCGAATACTTTCAGGATTTTTAGCTCTTCGATGAGCCCATTCAAGAGTTTCTTTTAACAATTTTCCTTCATAGTGACTGGAAATATTAGTTATGGCACCTTTCTCAACATCAACTCTAACAGGATTTCTAACTAATAAGGTTTTATCCTTTAATCTCATACTGCCATCGATATAAAATGTCCCTTCAACTTTATTACCCACAGGATGCAAGTAAACTTCTCCAGCAGGCATGTTTCCACCAGCACCAGTTGCAGAATAATTACCATCATTAGCAATTGATTTAACGCCAGAAATATTCATCGTAATATCAGTTCCAATCTTGGTTTTAATATTAACTTCCCGTGCAGAATCTAAAGCTTTCTTAATTCTTTCACCACGAGTCTGCATCAATTTATAATCAACATCTAAAGTTTTCAAAACAGTCTTCAAAGAATCATTGGACAAACTACCAAGTGAAGAAGAAGTGATAAACTTGTGTTTTTTATCATTGCAAAACCTACGAAAACTCTTTCCCAAAGAACTAAGTTTACCAATCCTGTTGGAAACATTCATCACAATAACACTTCTAGGAGACAATCTTTTCAAACTCATAATCATAACTTCATCGGCAAACTCACCACGAGCCTTAGCATTCTGAAGCAAAACAGAATAATTCAAACCAAGCTCCCGAGCAGCAAGAGCATAGGCATTAGTAAGAATCGGAGACAACACACGATTCTGATAACCATAGTCCCCAACAATCATAACTTTTTCATCACCAACAGCCAAACTATTGGTAAAAATATTCTTGAAAACACCTAAATCAATCTGTCCTTTAAACCGTTGCCAATCAATCATCAGTGTTTTTCTTGAATTACTGATATAAAAACTTTTTTGTTAGTGAAAAAAGAGTTTTATGACCTTCCGGTGATGATTTCAATAAAGATTTATAAAAAAAGTCATATTCTCAGCCACATGCAACAGGACATAATTGATTATGATCATTTTGGATTTGTACCTTCTAGAAAAATAAAAAGCATAGATAAATATCTAAGAGAATCTGAAAAAAAAATTGTTATGTTAGATAAAATAAACAATAATTCTCAAGAGCTTATAAAAGGAAATTATCAAATAGAAATGATGAGTGATGAAGCAATAGCAAAGTTTGCACACAAATTTGACACACTTCCACTTCCAGCAATTGTTGCAGAGAAAAAGAATTTTAAAAAAATATACAAAAATAGTTCTCTAAAAGCTAGGTATACCTCCTTCATCATTCCCGGGGGAATAGGAGGAAGCCACATATACCCAGACAAAAAGGTTAACTTGTCTGTTCCAATAATAGTAAATCCCCCAACTCAAGAAAAAAAGGATATTTATATTGCTCATGAAAATATTCATGCATTCTCTAGACAATGGAAAAGCTTTTTTGTTGATGCAACAAGCAAATCATTGGAAGAAAGTATGGCTTATTTAGTTGAAAAATCACCTCAAGATACAAAATCAATATTAAATATTTATGGAACAATATACTCAACAATTGGTACTGTTGTAATTGCCTTCCCTCTAGTTGGTCTATCAACTTACTTAGGTTATAAACTTGGTTCAGAAGCAAATCCTGAAATTGGAGGCTTAGTGGGAGGTGTTATCGGAGCAGTTTATTTACCTATGCTTGATTTAATACCTACAATTCCGCAGCTAATAAAAACAACAAAGTTAATGAACAAATGATTTGAAGAAGGCATCAATCCAAACTACTTGCTCCTCAGAGCAAAACCAGGAGAATTCAAGTCAGAACCATCTTTGAAAAAACAAATTGCTCAAAAAGAAGGTGTGAAGTGGGATGTTATGAGAACAAGATTGAATATTTCTAAAAGCTACAAAAAGTAAATATTTGAATTGTTTTTCAAAACTTTTTTATACTAACTTCTTTTATATAATTACATGAAACTGGAAGATTACTTCAAAAACTCTAAAGTTATTGTCTGGAAGGAAAACTTTGCAGTTGTTAAATCAAAAAAATCTTATCCAGAAGCATTCGCAAACATTATTGATAAAAATGAAACCACAGTAGTTATAGAAGAAAATAAAGTTAACAAAAATGATATTATTGAAATTGAAAGAAATTGGAAAATTCTAACATTTGATATGGTTTTACCCTTTGAACTAGTCGGATTCATAGCTAAAATTTCTGAAATACTAGCAAAAGAAAACATTTCAATCTTTGTAATTTCAGCCTATTCAACAGATCATATTTTGATTAAAAAAAAAGATTTAGAAAAGACAAAAGAAAAACTTAAAAGTATAGGCTGCGTAGTAGAGAATATTTAAGATGAACAACCAAATAACTGATGAAAAACTAGACAAATACTTCTCAATCACCAAAGAAGCATTAGACGCTGTCCAAAACAAATTAGACGAAAACAGGAAATCAGAAGCTGAAGATTTCTTAGACATGGCAACGAGATACTTTTCAGATGCAAAACATTTCAAAGAAAAAGGAGAATACGTTTTAGCCTTCGGAGCATTGAACTACGCGCATGGTTGGCTCGATGCAGGCGCAAGGATAAAATTATTCAAAGTAAACGATTCAAGATTATTTACGGTGGATGACTAAAGAGAATAAACTATGCGAGAAATATTCGAAAAACTTCCAAGACTAACTCTTAATGACAAAGTAGATTTCTTAATAGACACCTGTTTCTTCGCATGGATTTTCGAAAACCACAAACAAAAAGAATTTAAATCATTGCTTAAGGAAAAAGTGTTTGCATTAACATCTTTTAATGTGGAAGAATTCTTGTTCATACATAATGATTTACACAATGATATTAACATCGCCGCAAGAAAGTTTTTCCACCATACAAACAAGTTATTTGTTTTAGAAGTTCCGGTTCATCCAGGTGATGCAGATAAAGAACATGCTTTTGTAAAATCAGTTTTACCAGATTTAGACACCATAGAACATGATCCAAGCGACGCAGTAATACTGGCTGCAGCCATTGAAACAGGAGCCAGTATCCTAACGAGAGACAAACACGATATCTTTAATTCAACTCTGGAAAACTTTTTAGAAAAACACGGTGTTAAAGCATTTAATACATTTCATAAATCTTAACTATTTCATCAGAATAAACCAGTCTGAAGAATTCAAAATCTTCTTCGTTTAAGAAACGTTTTATAACTGTATCATTTATTTTTTCTAGTTTTTCTTCTTCTGTGAATTCATTTTCAGGATATAATTTATAGAACAAAGTGTATTTAAAAATATCTTCATCAATGCTTGATACAAAAACATAATGCGCATCATGTTTAAACATTAAAACTCTTGTTTGATCAATATTATCACCAAACAATGCGAAAGAAACATCTTGCATGTCATCAAATGCTGCGAATTCTCCACTTGATTCTTCATCCCAGGTTCCGCTGGCCAAGGTCCATAATAAATCTTCTGAAGGTGAATAAACAATGGCTTCTCTACCAGTATACCCTCTTATCATATGGCCATAGTCCCACCAGCTCAGAAAAATAGCTTTTTCAGGTGC
>JBDRGV010000048.1:0-3500 GCA_043817405.1 archaeon
CTATCTTTCCATTGAATCCTAAATCGCATAGCTTCTTTTATCCAATCTGGCTTTGCATGGACTATGGCAAATTTTAGTTCATTAAGTATTTCGTCGGCATTTTCCGCCTTGTCTTTTATTAAATTATAACAGAGTTCAGCAAAGATAAAATCATTAATTATTGCATTTTTTTCTAGATATTTGCTATAATCGGGGTTCTTATTGATTATTTCAAACAAGGCATATGTATCGAAAAAAAAGCTTTCTTCACTCATTGTATAATGCCCTATCTGTTTCTTCCATTATTTGTTCAGTTGTTTTGCTAAATTTATGGCTTCCGAAAATTTTTCTTAGGGTGATTTTTTCTTTAGGCAAAATCAATGCACTAATTTCTTCTCCTTCTTTCATGCCCCCTTCTTTGACTATTTTTATTGGAACAACTATACCAAATGAATTTCCCCATTTTTGTAATTTTGTTTTTACTTCTATCATGTCTATACTGTATATACTCTAACATATAAATCTTTCTAATAAGTAAGGAAAGTTAGATCTTAAGATGTATTGTGACTGTATCTGCTACTAGTTTTGGCCTGTGCCTTATTCTGTTCTTTGTCTTTTCTTCTATAAGATGGATAAAGCCAAACCGTTCAAGGAGCTTTATATCATCATTCACTGTTTTAAAATTCCTGCCTAGCTTTTTGGCAAGATCATATATAGAGCCTGGTTTTTGTGTTTTTAAGACATGGAGAAGCCTTGCTTTTTCATTGCTGAGTAATCTTCTTAGGGCCGAGAGGCCTTCAAAATCAAAGTCTCCACGAGAGAAAGAACCCTTTCTCAATATGGAAAATGCTCCCTTACTCTCGATTATTTTTATCTCTCTTGTCTTTAAACTGGCCATTTTTAAGGTTTTTTAACATATTCTATTATTATCTATTATTTTTAGTAATATATTATTAAAAAACACACATATGTTGATAAATCTTTCGTTTTGTAAATTTTTCTATGCTCTTAAGATTGTTCTAAACTGTTCTCATAATGAAGTAACATCATAAGGTTTATAAATAAAACCCAGTAATTTGGCTGTTTTAGCTCTATCTGACTAAAAACACACAGTAAGCTTTTTAAAGAAAAATTAACTTTGTCTAATTAACACCTTACGGTGTTCTAATAGGGGTTTGTAAAGATTTGACATATCACGTTCACGACATGGTGGCTTACCCTATAGCTATCTTGTTGAGAAGGTTGTCCTTGACAACTCTTTATAGAGTTGAAAGGAGGTTGAAAAGAGAGAAAAAAAAATGAGATTAAATTTTAGAAAAATTTCTGCTTTAGCATCTAGCGCTTTAATGGTTGGTATGACTGCAGGAATCGCAACTGCTGCAAATTTCCCAGCACCTTTCGTTGTTGGTGGTACTCCAAACGTAGCTATTGTCTATGGTTCAGGAGCAGCGTCTTCTGACCAACTGGCTGCAACAAGCATCCAGACAGCCCTTAGCACTTTCGTGACAGGAGGCAGTTCAACAGCAACAGGAGGAGATAGTATATTAATAGAGAAATCTGCAGACAAGGTAAATCTTGGAAATGATGCTGCTACTGTTTTTGTTTCAGCTATAGATGATGATGATCTTCCAGTATTACTGGTAGACGGAACATATACAGATGATGACAATACAGAGTATGATTATACCCAAAAGGTAAATCTTGGAAGCAGTCTTGACATTACACACTTTTCTGACACAGACTATGACGATTTGATAGGAGCAAGTGACAGGACTCCTACAATAGGTATACAAATAGCTGGAAGTGCACATGTGTTGAACTATACTCTAGATTTCACAACACATCCTGCTTATAATGCTGCAACATTGGAAACCACAACCATGAAATTAATGGGTAGAGATTATTATGTTTTGGATGTACTTAATGGTACAACAAACAAAACAACATTCCTTGACTCTGCAAATTCTGCAGTTATAACAGAAGGACAGACTTCAACAGTTTCAGGAAGAACAGTTGGCATTGACTATGTCTCTTCAACAGAAGTTGTGTTAGATGTTGATGGAGCATTAACAAACAGCCTAGCTGAAGGAGCAACTTATAAGTTGTCTGACGGAACCTATGTTGGAATTAAAGATATTAGATATGCTGCTAAAGAAGCTGGTGTTAGCACAGTTGAAATTAGTGTTGGTTCTGGAAAACTGGAGATTACACACGGTAGTGAAGTAGAACTCAATGATGAAAGCGTTGAAGAAATCATTGGTTTCTTAATAGACGATTCTTCAGAAAAACTGGACAAAATTGTCCTTATGTGGACAACAGATGATGAAGAATTCATAACACCTGCAGCTAGTTTGACAATGCCTGCATTTGGTGCTTTGAAGCTTTCCATGGGTGCACATACAATGACTGCACAAGAAGAAACAGAAGTTGATGGTGGTTCTTCAAGGATAGAAATACAAACAACTATCAAAGATGGAGCTGTTACAATTCCTATCTTGCATTCGAATACTACAGGAGAGTTTGATTTTATCGGAGCTGATACAAGCAATAGATTAGTAACAGGAAATGGTACTGATGATGGAACTGCTATTCCAAAAGTCAACATCACCTTTGACAAGACTGCGGGGGATAAATATATGGTTTTATCATATAATTCCTCGACAGAGGCTGAATCTTACTATATAAGAGGAGATGTTATAACTGAATCTACTGTTACAAAGGTAAGGCTTACAAACGAAGTTACAGGTGACCAAAAAACAGCTGCTATTGATGACACTATTTCATTCGGTAATGTAGATGTTACCATTGAGAACGTCACAAGAATTGGCGGGATTTTGGAGAATTTCAACTTTACATTGAATGTTGGCGCAAGCATGAACGTCTTGTATACGGCAGACGGAATGAAGATTGGATTGCCTTATCAGGCTAACTCGACCGGAAATTTAAATGGTACGTGGGGAATAGACCTCACTCCTGCTGAGGTTGTCAATAATACAGGACACAACTTCGACAGTTATTACTTGTTCTTCGATACAGAAGATAAGGATGAGAACATTGGCGGAGGAGATGCATTCAACATGACTTTAGACGAAGCTGGCACAACAAACAAATTGCATGTACAAGCTATAACAACAGATGGCGCAAGCTATGAAATTGGAAGTACTGATAACTATGAGTATTATGTCACTACAGATGTTGCAACAAAGATTGTTCATTCTACTGGTGGTGACTATGACAGTGCTACAATAACATATCCTGGAGGAGCTGATAAGCCAGAATTTAAGGTAAACTTGTACTTGTCTGCACCGGAAACGGTAGTAGGCGGAACAGGAACTATTGGAGATGTTTTGGTTACAGATTCAGAAGTATCAACTGTTTCCACAAAGAACCTAGTTGTTGTAGGAGGAAGCTGTATTAATTCAGCTGCTGCTACACTTGTAGGCGGAACTTACTGTGGATCTGCATGGACATCTGCAACAGGTGTTGGATCAGGACAGTTCTTGATAAAGAGCTATGCTACT
>JBDRGV010000049.1:0-23815 GCA_043817405.1 archaeon
TCATTTTCTTTCAAATACTTTTTTTTGAGAAATAATTTTGCAGTGTTCTTTTCAAATTTATCAGTTGATTGTTCTAATTTCAAGTAATTGGCTTTTATGCTGTATGATAATGCTAGTTGTCTCATAACAGTTTTATTATAACATTGTGCGTAAACAGGTATTTTTCCTCTAAAGGCTGCCAGGTAGAGTGCGGTTTTTCCAGTCATTGTATCTGTAACTATTGCTTTGACAGGCAGTTGATCACAGGCTTTCACTGCGCAATCTGCCAGGAATACAGATATTTCATTATCAATCTTTGCAATATTATCATTAGTTTTTTCAAAACTCTTTTCTGTTTCCTCAGCAATCCTGGCCATTGTTCTAACAGATTCAACAGGGTACTTTCCGTAGGCTGTTTCTCCGCTTAGCATTACTGCATCTGTTTGGTCATATACTGCGCCTGCAACATCGTTAACTTCTGCTCTTGTCGGTCTTGGATTTTGAATCATTGAATGAAGCATCTGGGTTGCGACTATAACTGGTTTTTTTTGCGTAATACATTTTTTTATAATCATTTTTTGCACTGCAGGTATTTTCTCTGCAGATAATTCCAGTCCTAAATCACCTCTGGCAACCATTATTCCATATGAGTTATGAATTATTTCATCAATATTATCGACTCCTTCTTTATTTTCAATCTTAGAAATAATTTTTATCTTGCCATTGTTTTTCTGAAGAATTCTTTTTATTTTCAAGACATCTTCTTTGCTTCTAACAAATGAATGCGCTATGAAGTCCACATCGTGTTTGATGGCAAATTGTAAGTATTTCTTATCTCTTTGGTTAAGAGTTGGTAATTTAAATGAAACTCCAGGAACATTGATACCTTTTCTTCCGCCAACTAACCCACTGTTCTTAACTTCACATAATAAGTGTGTTTTGAATACCTTTATGACTTTTAATTCAACATCTCCATCATTGATTAATATTCTCTTACCTACTGCGACGTGTTTTTCAAAGTCCTCGTAGGAAACATAAATGCATTCTGCACAAGTAATTTTATTCGCATCACCTGTAACTTTGATTTTCTCACCTTTTTTCACTAGAACTTCTTCTTCTACTCTGGTGGTTCTTATCTCAGGACCTTTGGTGTCAATCATAATAGCTATTTTTTCAGAAACTTTTCGTGCATTTTCTATAATCTTTACGGCTCCTTCGGTGCTTTGATGTGCAGTGTTAATTCTTATAACATTCATCCCTGCTTTGTATAATTTATTTAAGAAAGAAAGTTGACATCTCTTGTCTGATAGTGTTACAACGATTTTAGTGTGTTTCATAATTCACCTCTATGAATTATGGAACCACAAAAATTGCAAATTTTTGTTTGTTTCATAATGTATTAATAGATTGTCATTATTTAAATAATTATTCTTTAAAAATTCAGATTTTAGAAAAATATCCTTTGCTTATGATATCAATTCCTTTTTTAGAACTAATGGTTCCTATTATTTTAGAGTTGATGTCATGTTTGAAAGCAATATCCATAACTTTCTCTGGTTCAGGAGTTATAATGGTCATACCTTGACCCATATTCCAAGTTTTATAGGCTTCTTCATCTGAAACATTTCCTTTTTCTTGACAATACAATACAAGATTAGAAGGTTCAAAAGGATCATCAATTTTAGCCCCTAATCCCGATGGCTTTAGAACTCGTCCAAGTTTCTCAGGAAGACCGCCTCCTGTTATGTGTGCAATTCCATGAATATCAACTTTTGGTTCTCCACTGTAGCCTCCAAACATATCAATTACTGCAACAGAATAAATTCTTGAAGGTTTTAGGGCTGTTTTTGCAATGCTTTCTCCTTCAAATAAATATTCATGCCAATTTATTCCATGGTTATCGAATAGTATTTTTCTTACAAGTGAAAGACCGTTTGATCTGAAACCTTCTTCTTTAAGTCCAACAATATAATCTTTTTCTTGAACTTTTTTACCTGTGAATAGTCGGTCTTGTTTTGCAAACCAAACAACTGTGGCATCCCAATTATAATTGAAGTTTCCATAACCACCTATTCTATTTCCAAGCTCGGCTGTTTCTCCATTGACAACCGCGACATTCGCAGCTTTTGCTGCATTGACATAACCTTTTGCTAATTGTCTTACTTCTTTCAAGTAATTCTCATCGTTGTTTCCTAATGATTTAAATCCGAGATTTGAACCTATTAAAACTGGTTCTGCTCCTCTTACAATCGCATCATCACAAACCATTGCGAACAAATCATAAGCAATTGTTTCGTGGTTATTTATTCTTTCTGCAAATTCTATTTTAGTTCCGATGCCATCAAATCCAATGTTCATCAAAGTTCCTTTTTGAAGGTTTGAAACATCAATGGCTCTAACTCCGCTGAAATCATCAAATGGAACTATAACTTCTCCAAGCATGGACTTTCTATTATTCCATGTTTTTTTTGCTGCGTTATAAAGAATTTTAGAAACTTCATTACCAAGTTCTATGTTTACGCCTGAATCTGAATAAGTTGTTTTATTTATCATAATATGATATTCGGAAATGTGTTTCTATATAAATTATTTTTTAATTGTTATTGCTTGTGAAAACAAAAAGAAAAAAATTATGGTGTTTTACTGCCTGAAAGCTTTCCTATCAAACCTGCTACTCCTGCCATTATTCCATACTTGAGTCTTTTTTTGTTCAGATCTAGTTCGAGTTTTGAAACAGCGAATTTATAGTCCATTTCTAGTCCACACATTTCTCTAACAATGTTGGACAATGCTTTCTGAGTTGTAGAATAGTTTTGTCCTGGCATGTATTTTATAGGAATTGTTTCTTCTATTTCTTTCAATCGATTAATAATGCTGCATTTGTTTTCATGAAAATTTTCATGCTGTAAATAATTTGCTGCTGGTTGAATTTCTCCAATGGCTGCAAGTATCATGCCTTTAGCTTTTTTTAAGTCAGGATACTTTAATCCTTCTACAGGACTTTCAAGATATGCTTGATTTGCAGGATCCACGTGGTATTGTTTATTAAATTCATTGTTTTGCCAAGGATACCTTGTTTCTGATATGTGAAGATATTGTTTTATTCCTAATTCGTTTATGGCTCCGCCTCTTTCAATTGAGCACATATCGTTTAAACGGTAAGGTTCTCGACCGATATAGCTTATGGCCATTCCCCATTTCATAATTTCTTCTTCCAATGGTTTAATCTGTTTTCTAACAGGATCTTTCTCCATGAAAGTTTTGAAAGCTTTAATGGTGGATATAGCGCTAACTCCCCATAGAATTACATTGGTTCCTCTTAGAACAGTAGTTGCTGCAGGTCCTAAAACCTTTTTTACAGCCGTTTCAATAGTTTTTTGCGTAGCTCCCATAGTTTACCACCTATTATAGTATATATGTAAGTACATATTTAATAGTTTGTTACTTTTTTTACCTAAATTGAAGGAAAAAAGAGTCTTTTATTGATTAATTTCAAATAATTTTTATTTTCTTAGTTAGATATCTAAAATCGGAAGATTTTTGGGGATATCCCAAAATTTCACTGAAAATTTTGAGGAGAACCTATTGAACATAAACCTTTATATAAATTGTCACAATCCTTTTTTCATGACAATAGATCCATTTGATTTTTTAAAAGACTTGGAAGGTATTTTTGGTTCAGATGCTAATGCAGTTTTTGAAAAACTAAAACTAGAAAAGTTAATAGGTGCTTTTGAAGAAGAAGTCGATAAAAAGAATAAAGACTTTTTGATGGGCGCGGTTGTCAGATACAACTCTTCTGTTGAAACTTTTGATGATAATGACTTATACAAAGCTCACGCAATGGCTGCAGTTCTTGTTGATAATTTTTCATTAGCATATTCTTCTCTTAAGAAATTCATTGGAAATGTTAAAACTGCTTTACCTAACCTGACGGAAGCACTTGGATTGTTGGCATATCAAACCAGACGTTTCAAGGAAGCCAAGAATTTAATTGGAGACGATCCGTTTTCTGATGAATCATTAATCACAAGTGTATGTGCGGAGTATGAAACAGGCAATAAAAAAGTCACTGTTCTTCAAAAAAAATTAGGTTCTAATTTGAAAACATCTGCTGTTGCTAATTCAATAATTGGAAAATTATACTTTGAAAAGAATGATTTTGAAAAAGCAGGGAAATTCTTCAATAAAGCAGTAGAACTAAAACCTGAAAATGAAAATGTTAGATTAAACTATTTTGTTAACGAACTGCAAAAAGGAACAAATGTTTACCCAGAAATATCTGCTTTCTATGTTGAAACAGGATCAGCATTATCTGCTGAAGAATTAAACTCTCGATTAGATGGTAGAGAAATAAAAATTGATCTGTACAAACCAACAACTCAAATGTTTTCTATATTTGTTGGATTGGGGTTGTGAAGTTATTTTCGGAGATTTTCCGGAAAATTCTGGCTAGAACTTATTAAGGAGAACAACGAATACTCGTTGATGGCTAATGTCAGTACGACATAAAGTCGTACGTAATGAAAAAATTACTTAAAATAAAATAAGGCCACATAAGCGGCACTACGCTAAGTTGAAACTAAGTAAGATTTGACGATCAAAAATAAGTTGGCTTACTGAGTTTAAATATTTTTTGGATAGAGGCGTGGTCGCATAACCACAACGACATAAATTCGTTGACACTTTTGTGCGACATTACGCTTCGCTTCAGTCCCACTGCCGGCCTCGGCACATTACAATGTTAATTGAAATTTTAATCGCGGTAACGCTTGGAATTATTGCAGGAATAGTTACAGGCTTGACTCCTGGTATTCACATAAACCTTGTTGCATTACTTGTTTTATCTGCAGCTCCTTTTCTTTCTTTGTACTTTGGATTTACTGCTCTTGCATGTTTTATTATTGCAATGTCTGTGACCCATACTTTTCTTGATTCCATCCCTTCAATTTACTTAGGGGCTCCAGACTCTGATCAGGTTCTTGGTGTTTTGCCAGGGCATCGTTATTTACTTGCAGGCCATGGCTATACTGCTTTGAAACTAACCATTATAGGTTCCTTTGGAGCTTTGATTTTAAGCATTTTATTGTTCGTTGTTTTCGTTCCTATTGTAAAGTATGGTTATGCTTTTATTTCTGATTACATTGGTTATATTTTATTAGCGGTTGTAACTTTTATGATACTTCGAGATAGAAAGAAGCTCTGGGCTTTGTTTGTTTTTTTACTTGCAGGAACTCTTGGTTTTATTGTTTTGAATATTCCTGGTTTTGAGAATCCTTTGTTTCCTTTACTTTCTGGTTTGTTTGGAATTGCAACTTTGATAATTAGTTTGAATTCCAATGAAGCAATGCCTGAACAAGTGATTAAGAAAGAAATTAAGTTGCCTAAGAAGTTGGCTTTGAAAGCTTTGTTGTCAGGTCAATTCTCTGGTTTTTTGACTGCGGTTCTTCCTGGCGTTGGTGCTGCCACTGCTGCTGTGTTGTCTTTGCAGATAACCAGGAATCTGGGTGATAAAGGTTTTATGATTTTGACCGGAAGTATTAACACTGTGAACTTTATTTTGTCAATGGTTACTTTGTATGTTTTAGACAAAGCTCGAAACGGTGCTATTATTACAGTTCAGAAACTTATTGAAGGCATTACTTTAAGTCATATCATGGTTTTTTTAGCAGTAACATTGATTGCAGGTTCTCTTTCTGTAATTTTGGCTTTGAACATTGGCAGAGTTTTTTCAAAACTAATTGCGAAAGTGAATTATAGAAAACTAGTAATGGGTGTTATTATTTTGATTACAGTTCTTGTTGGAGTTCTGACAGGTGTTCTTGGATTGTTTGTTTTAGTTGTTTCAACGGCCGTTGGATTAATTCCTGCCATTGTCAAAGTTACGAGAACTCAAGCGATGGGTTGCATAATGTTGCCTGTGATGATTTATTTTTTACTGTAAGAAAGATAACTTTATATATTAAATATAATTACTTTAGATTAATGGTTTTAAATAATGCTCTAAAAACAGCAACTTTAGATGAAATTAGAAACGTAAATGTGTTAATGATAAATCTGTTCGCTCAAACTAATCAAGCAACATTGGCCTTTTTGTATGATAATAAAATTATTGATGATTCATCAATTGAAGTAGCTCTTGAAGATGCAGTAATTAGGCAAGCAAGAACAGATTATCAAACAATGATTGCAGAGGGCAGAGGGTATACTATTTTTGCAGATCATTGTGGTAGACCTGATTGTCTTGTATATGCTTTAGAAAAGGGCGAATTTAAACCAAAAGAAATAAAAAAAATTCCATTTGATCATGGTGATACTGTTGAAACATTTCTTCAAAAATACAGTAGTTCAGATCTTCTTGCACAAGTTCGTAAAGAGTTATTAAATCCTACGCCTTAACCAAAATTTTTAATTTTGATTTATTTTTTGCTCTAGGAAAAAATGACCAAAATTTTTAATTTTGATTTATTTCTTACTTTAGTTGTAATTTTATCTGTTATTCTTAGTAACAAAAAACTTCATTAATCAGTTTATTGTTAGTCTTAATAACCGAAAGATTTAAATACTTGTGTAAAGTTATTCTTACTAACATGACTTCGAAAGAACAAGTCTTTATGTTTAAAAAGTCTGCAGATAGAATATTTAAGTCAAGCGATTTTACTAGTGCAACAATCATTTACTTCAAAACCTTGTTTGCGATACATGATTTTATTTTATTACAAAAAATAGGTTATGCACCGAAAGATCATACAGAACGTTTTCGATTGTTAGAAAAAGAGTTTCCTGAAAGTTATAAAATTATTGATTCGGAATTCAATACTTATAGGAGTACTTATTCAAGAATAATTTCTGAGGAGACTTGCAAAAGAATAAAAAAACTTGTTGAGAATGAGATTGAACATTATGAAATTTAATCAAGCTGCAAAAAAAATTTTTGAAAAATATGGCTCTTTGTTAGATGACATACTTGTTTTTGGTTCATCTATGAGGGGGGAAGACAATCCGAACGATGTTGACATACTTATTGTTTTCAAGAATAACGTTGATAAAAAAATAGAGTTGGAGTTTAAGAAAGAGTTGAATATTTCTGGCGCTGACATAAACTCTGTTTCTTTGCAAGAATTAGAGGGTGATGGGTTTATTGCGAAAGAAGGTATGTATTTGGAAGGTTTTAGTCTTGTTAAGGATAAGTTAATAAGTGAATCAATGGGTTTTTCAAGTATTGCACTAATAAAATATTCTCTTGCAAATATTAAAGGTTCGAAAAGAATTAGTTTTTATTATGCTTTGCAAGGAAGAAATGAGATGAAGGGTTTTCTTTCAACAGTTGGAGCAAAAAGATTTGCTGAAAGTGTAATTATTTGTGATTATAATATTCTTGAGAAAATTAAACCTTTTTTTGAACAATGGAATATTGAGTTTACAATAACACCTGCATTGATTCCTAAAAGGTTAAGGCATTTGCTTTTGTGACATGATCGTTGCCATTGTAAAAGTTACTAGAACTCAAGCGATGGGTTGCATAATGCTACCTGTGATTATTTATTTTTTACTTTAGAAATAAAACCAACAAAATAACAACTATTGCTGTATAGTTTGCAATCATAAACCATTTTTGTCCCCAACTGATGCCTGCGAACTTGTAGGTTGATACAGGCCACAGGAACGGTGTTGGCAAGAAATCTTTACTGTGGGTTGGTATGTCTATTAGTATGTGTATTATCCATGCGAATAGAAACCATGGAATAGTTCCTATTATCAAATAAACTATTAAGAAAACAGCTGCAAAGACAAAAACACTATGTGTTATTCCATAAAGAAGAAAAACCCATTTTGGAACCATTGAAAAATCAGGTTTTTTCCAATCTAATTTTTCTCCCCAAGGCCATATTGAATATATTCCCCAAGAAAGCAGGTCTGGCAGCATTCCAAAGAGTACTGCTAACCAAACTAAAGGGTTATTATGAAATATTATCCAAGTCCAGATTCCATGTGCAGGTGCGTCCATAAGAATTTGTTTTAAATGTTTACTATTTATATTTATCTAAATCTAAAATCAGTCTTCTAGACTAACTAAACATATTGCTCCTGCAATTATTGCAACAAGACCACTTGCAACTGCAGTATTTGATAGTCCTATGAGTTTTATTCCTATACCTGCAAGTGCAAATCCTACTGCGCTAGCCAGAGACCAAACAACACTCATTGTGGATCCTAAAGTCGCTCTTAATTTTGAAGGAATTACAAGTTGAAATTTTGAATTGAAAACAACTCCTGCAAATGCTATTTCTAAGAAATGCATAAATGTTAAGCTAACCACTGATAATATTATGGACTTTGATATTGCAAAAACAATCATTGCCAGACCCATTCCTAAAAATCCAAAGAACAGTGGTTTTCTATAGCCCCATCTGTGAGCTGTTTTCTCTGCCATGAATGTTGAAAACAAAGCAAAAAAAGCCATTATAGAAAACAATACAGGTATTTTCTCAGTTGATATTCCAAATATTTGAAAAAATATTAGTGGAATAGTAATCATAAATGCATCAAAAGCAACGCACAATACAAAGCCAGATGAAATTAAACCTTTAATCTGCTTGTTCTTCTTTTGCATAATGTGAGAATAGGATTTTTTTATCTGCAAAAATATTTTTTTAATGAAATGATGATTGTTTTTTTCAGGATGAAAATTCTCTTCTTTTGTCATGAAAGAAATATTAATTGCCCAAAACAGATTTAAAACAGCTATGAATAGCCAGATGAATCTGAAATTTATAGAAACTATGATGAGTCCAATTAAACCTCCAACGACTGCACCCATTCTCTCAAACATATGTAGTCTGGCAAATAATGAAGTTAGCTTGTTTTTATTTGTTCCATAGCCTAGATTATCAACTGCCCAGGCAGTAGCTTTTCCTGATTGGAAAGCCCATGCAACATCATGCATAATATAAAAAATGCTTAAATACCAGAAATTCTTAAAAATGAATATTCCCAGGAATGCTATTGCCATTAGTGAAAATGATATTATTACAGATTTTTTCCTTGAATAATTATCTGCAAATGTTCCTGCCGGAAACTCAAATAACATCAGAAGTAATCTTGAAACTGCAAACATCATGGTTACTGCCAAGACATCATGGCCCAATAATATGAAATACAATAAAATAAGAGCTGCAACTAAGTCTCTTCTTATGCCATTAATGAAGTCGCCACCCCATAGCATAGCTTTTGTCTTGTATTCAAGAGTTTTCAAAACCATATTCTAATCTTTGGTTCTTATGCATTATAAATATTTAACTAAAGAAGTTTTATCTCTTCTCTTCCCATCGGCTTCTCGCAGTAATGACACTTGATTTAACTTAGCTTTATAAATATGACTTAATTCTTGTTTTGCAATACTAATTACGAGGTAAATAAAATGGGAATTAACTTAACAATAATGCCGTTGAAAGATAAAGAATCATTGAAAAAGGCACTTGTTTACACTTATGTTAGACTTTGCTTTGTCAGTGATTACAATATTCTTGGACAAATTGGAAATGTGGATGGAGAATCTGCAATTCCAGATAGTGGAATAGAAGCTGTTGTAAAGACTTATTCATTACCAAAAGAAATGTTAGTACATAAGTACGACGATGAAGGAATGAACAAAACTCGTGATAATCCTTTTGGTGAAGAAATGGTTTATACTTTGGCCGGTGAATTTCGTAAAATAAAAGCTCCAAGAAAAACATCTTCTGTAAATAAAGCCATATTAGCTTATGTAAGAAAACTCGATAAAGAAACGCCAATTATTTTAGAATGGAGATAATTTTACTTTAACCTTATCTCTTCTCTTGTCATTGTTTTCTCGCAGTAATGACATCTTACTTTGAGTTTGTCTCTGTTTTCTACGTAGAATTTGCTTGGTACGTGTTCGTGGTGTTCTGGTCTTGATATGCAGTTTAGGTTATTGCATTGTATTAATCCTTTTAATACGGTTGGCAGTATAACTTTTCCTTTCCTGTAGACTGAACTGTCTCTGATGATGTTGATGGTTGCGTTTGATGACACCAATGCTAGTTTGCTTAGATCTTCTTCGTTTAGTTCTTTGTCTTTTATTCCTATAACATCTTTCATTTTGAAATTAGCACTTCTAAGATTCTTGGCGTATATCATCGGTGTTTCTTGATATTCATTTAAACTCAGAACTTTCATAACTGCTTCGCCTTTGCCTGGCTCGATATGATCTATTAATGTTCCATTGTCAATTCGATAGAGTAGGTTTTCACCTTTTTTTCTGCCATTTGTTATTTTCAGGTCTTTCCATAGTGGTTTTTCTTTCTCTTCAGATTTTTTGTTTTTAAATCCTTTTCCAAACACTCTTGCAAGTATTGCTTCTCGCATGTACATGCCGTTTCTTGCTTGTTCTAAATACTTTGCATGCTTTGTTTTGTCAACATCCAGTGATATCTCCATATTATGTTTATATCTTGGCAATGGGTGCATTACTATCAATGAATCTTTGGCTTTTTTTAACATCTCTGCGTTGAGATTATATATTCCACTTACTTTTTGGTATTCATAGTCTCCTTCTGGTCCTTCAGGGAATCTTTCTCTTTGAATTCTAGTCATGTATAGAACGTCAACATTTGTTATTGCTTCCATCAGGTCTTCTGTGAATTTTATTGGTTTTTCATAGTCATCAATTCTCCATTGTGACATTGAAAGATTTTTTGGCGAGACAAGCCATACTTCAACATCAAACAGTTTTAAGGCCTGCAAAAGAGAATGAACGGTTCTTCCATTCTTAAGATCTCCAACCATTGCAATTTTTAATCCGTCAATTTTATTCATTGCTTCTTTAATTGTCATTAGATCAAGCATTGTTTGTGTTGGATGGCTGCCGCTTCCATCTCCACCATTGATTAATGGAATTGAAAGATTGTCTGATGCAAATCTAGCAGCGCCCTCGAGATTATGTCTCATTATGATTCCATCATAATTATATCCTTCGAACATTCTTACGGTGTCTGCGAGTGGCTCTCCTTTCTTCACTGATGTGCTTTCTGCACCTGCAAAACCATTGATGTATAATCCGAGATTTTCTGCCGCTGTTTCTGAACTAACTCTTGTTCTTGTTGAGTTTTCAAAGAATAATGAAGCGACTTTATTTTTAGAAGATAATATTTTATGGTTTTTCTTCCTTTTCAATGCTTCCTGGATAAGAGCAATTAATTCTTGTCTTGAGAAATCGCGTATTGAAATAACATCTTTCATTAAAAATATATGAAATGAGTTGATAGTATAAATATTTTTTGGAAATATTTTTATAATGATGATTATATAATTGATTTTATGAAGTACAAAAAAATCATTTTTTTCTTTATTATGGTGCTTATTATAATTGCTATTTTATCTTCAACCATTGGCAGAGAGATTGTTTCTCAGAAGCAGCCAACTCTTACTTCTTTTTCAGTTGTGCATTTTAGCGGTTACTTGTTTTTTATTCTGATGCCTGTTGAAGCGTTGGTTCCTTGGTATGTTTCTGAAGGTTATGATCCTTTATTGTTGGTTGTTGTTGCTTTGATAACTGCTCTTATTGCTCAACTAATAGATTATGCAATTGGTTATCTAGTGAGTGATGATGTTATTCATAAATGGATTGGTGATAAAAAATATGCTAAAGCAAAGAAGCACATTGACAGCTATGGGCATTGGGCCATACTAATTTTCAACCTATTGCCTTTATCATCTCCTATCCTGACATTGGTTGCTGGAATGGTTCGTTATCCTTTGAGAAAAGTTGTTATTTATAGTTTTATTGGCTTGACTGTCAAATACTTTGTCATTGCTTATTTTTTCTTGTCTTTTTTTAGTTAATTACACCATGTGTTTGAGAGAACTCCATTAGGAAATAGGGTTAGCTTCAATCCTTTTTTGTAAACCTCTTGATTATATTCTCTTAGTAATCTTACATCATGATTGGTTTTATTTATCCATTCTTGTATTTTGTCAAGCTCTGTTTCTGTGGGTGATAATTTATAGTCTATTTTATCTTCTTTGTTCCTGATTGGCCATGCAGAAATTTTATTTACTCCGATGTTCATTAGATAATTATTTGTTTCTATAAATTCTTCCAGTGTGCTTATTGTTGTTTGGCTTAGAACTATGTTTGCTCTTATCTGTAAATCTGATTGTTGTATTCTGGAAACAACTTTTTTCAATGGAGGATATTTTTGAACTCCATATGCTTTCGCGTTTTTCTTTTCATCGATGTTGTGAACTGTGATGTAGAGGGTTGTTAATCCAAGAGTTTTCCATTTTGGTAAGTATTCATCGCAGAACTCTTCATCTTCACCGATTCTTATTCCGTTTGAGTATAGATTTATTGGTGAGAAGTTTATTCCTTTGGTTTCATCAATTAGTTTTAGGGTTTTTGTAACTGATATTGGTGAGAGTGTTGGCTCGCCACTGCTACTGATGGAGAGATATCTGGCTCCTTGTTCGTAGCATTTTGTTATTGTTTTGATAATCAACTCTTTATCTACTTCGCCATCTTTTTTCGAAGCGTACTTTCTTAATGGAATTCCTGCGCAATGTTTGCATTTTGCATTGCATTCTGATGTGCCGACGAACAGTGATAAACTACTTAGTTTTACTTCATGCATAGTGCACCTTCTCGTATCCATGAGTATGCTACTGTTCCGTTTTGAAACACCACCAGTTGTCTTACAAAGTCTTTTTTAGGATTATGTTTGGTTACATAATCTGTGATTCTCAGGATGCTTCCTTTATAGTCAAACACTCCTCCACCCCATACATGTCCGTGGCATTTTATAGCGTTTTTATGAAGCCATCTGTTTATGCTGAATAGTCCTATTCTGGATGGTGTGAACTCGTTTCTTGTGTTGTTCGGGTTGCCTACTGGCCATGAAGTTATGTTGTCTATGCCTTTTTCAATGAGTGTTTTAACTGCTAGTTCATATTTCTTGGCATTGTCAACTCCTCCTTTTCTCAACAGCAGAGTTCCTCTAACTCCTAATCCGTGTTTTTCTACATTGCTAACTATTTTTTCTAGTTTAGGATAGTTCTTTAGATTGTAGACTTTGGCTTGTTTTTCTTCGTCAACTTCATGTATTGATACTGCAATATTGTTCAAACCCAGTTCTCTCCATTTGTCCAGGTATTTGTTGCAGAAATCTTCATCTCCGAATAATATTCCGTTTGTGAACAGATTTACGTTTGGAAAGTATGCTCCTTGATCTGCACATTTTTTGTATACTTCTAGAGCATTTGTTAATGCTTTTGGATCACAGGTTGGTTCTCCGCTTGAAGTCAATGAAAGTGACCACCCACCATAGCGTGCAGATAGTTTTATCGCAGATTCCAAGTTTTTATCGTAGAGTTTGTTTATCTCTGCTTCTGGTCGTAAATATTTTCCAGCGCAGAAATCACAGTTCGCGTTGCAAACTCCATTCCCGACTAATGCGGATACACTATAGATTTTTTCTATACAAGCCATCTTACAATTATATATAGTTTTAATCTAGTTATATGATTGTTTTAATTTATTTATACAGTGTTTTAGAAATGTTTATAAATTATGCACAATTCACAGTATTATGCTTACTCAAAAAGACATTGATAAAATAATCAAGTTTGTTAAGCAAGAACCATGCACTGTGCAAGATGTTTCCAAATTAATTAAGAGAAGTTGGGTTACAACTGATTCTTATCTTAAGAAAATACAAGACAACACGGGTTTAATTAGCATTAAGACTTTCAGAAAGGGTTCTCAGGGTGCTTTGAAGATTGTTTATTATAACCAAACCGATATGGGTGTTGGCGATGATTTGAAAGATGAGCTTCTCGGTCGAATAAAAGTTGCCAAAAGGAAAACTGATTTTGAATTCTTTGATATCTTTCAGCTTGTTAGTGATGATAAAAAAGAAGTTTTCTTCGAAGAATATGAGAGTGAATCAGATCCTTACAAGCAAGATTTAGTTTCTTTTTTGAGACGAGCCCAACACACTTTGTATATTTTTTCAGGTAACCTTTCGTTCATTAATTTGGTTGAAGATAAAACTAAAATGATTGATGTGTTTCACGAATTAGTTAAAAGAAAAGTTGTGATAAAAATACTTTGTAGGGTTAATATTTCTTCAATGAATAATTTTGCAAAACTATCCACTCTGATAAATAAATATCCTGAGTTCATAGAGATTAAACATTCTTTTCAGCCTTTGAGAGGTTTTGTAGTTGATGATTCTTTTGCTCGTTTTAAGAGTGAGGAATTATTGAAAGATTACAGGCTCGGAGAGTTGAATAAAAACACAAGGATTTTTTATGAAGTTTACGACAAAGATTGGATTTCTTGGTTTCAAAAAGTTTTCTGGAGTATTTACCGCTTTTCAACAGAGTATTCTGTTAGAATGAAGCAGTTAAAGAAGTATTTCTAGAATAGCTTAATAAATCAGCTTTAATTCCCTCCTCTTATGGCTTTGAAAAATAGGAAAGGAATGGTTACTTATGCTTACTCTGACTGGAATGTGGATCATTTTGCTAATGGTATTATGAAGATTAGAGGTGGTAAGCACACCGATGTTCCTATTCACAGATCTTTGAAAGAAAATGAAAATGAAGGCATTGATTATTATGTCAAGCCAGATCCTAATTTTAAAGATGCAACCTACGATGTTTGTCATCCTGAAATCAGAGAACGAATTAACGTTGGTGAATTCTTGTTTTTCAGAACTCTTTGGAGAGAGAGTCCTTATTTCTTTGGCTATTTTCACATTGGTGAAAAAATTGATGGTGAGAAAGGTCCTATTTTGAAGGCTGATATGTGGGGTCGTTTCCCCTACACAATGCCCATTTCTGAAGAAACTGTTTTAAATCTTAATCCTAAAGCCAAGGACAGTCATGCCAGATCATTTAATGAATGGGTTAATTACAATCTTGGCTATAGACGTTATCTTGAATTAGATGAACAGAGAACTGACTATTTGTTAAATGTAATGAAATAGAAAATAAAATTATTTCTAAGATGCAATCTTTAGGTTCAGGTTATCCACGAAGTCTTTGTATCTGTTTCTTAATGTTACTTCTGTGACTCCCACTGCGGCTGCAACTTCGTTCTGGGTTCTTTTCTCTTCGTTTAGTTTGCTTGCTGCGTAGATTGCTGCTGCTGCTAGTCCCAGTGGATTTTTTCCAGATGTTATTTCTTGTTTTTGTGCTTTTTCTAGAAGTTGTATTGCGGTTGTGTGGGTTTTCTGACTTAATGCAAGGTTAGAAACGTATCTGCTGATATAGTTCGCAGGATCTGATTGTGTTACTCTTAAATTCATTTCTCTTACGACATATCGATAGTTTCTTCCGATGTCTTTTTTGTCAATTCCTGTTACTGCTTCAATATCGTCCAGTGTTTTTGGTATTTCGTAGTTTCTGCAGACTATATAGACGACTGCTGCTACGATTGTTTCTGTGCTTCTTCCTTTTACAATGCCTTTTTGCGCGGCGTGTGTGTAGATTCTTGAAGCTTCTTCTTCTATGCTTTTTCCTAGTTGCAGTACTGATACTAGTCTTTGTAGTTCAGATAATGCTATTTGAAGATTTCTTTCGATTGCTGATGCGACATTGTTTTGCCACTTTCTTAATCTGAAGTATTTGTCTTTATTGACTTTATTTAGTTGATAGATGTCTGATTTTGTTCCGATTGATGTTCCCAGTCCTTTGTCTGCGTGGGTGTATGATAGTGGTGCGCCTGTTCTTCTTTTCTTGGCTGCTGATTCTGAATCGTGTTCTCTCCATTCTTGTCCGAAATCGAATAGTTTGTCCTCTATAACTAGTCCGCAATTATTGCAAACTACTTCCCCTCTATCTTTATTATGTTTTAGTTTTGATCCTGAGCATTCAGGACAACTTTTTGATAGCTTAGTCATAGTATTTTCCTCCCGAAATTAGAGATCCCCCAAGAATCCCACCTGTCTTTTAATTTCTTGATATTTTGTTTTAACAAAGTTCAAAAAGCTTTTTGGCTTTTTGATATATCGGATATATTTATATCCATTATAGACAGGTGACACATATTTAGTATATAAAGCTTTCGGTTTAGTTTGCTACTTCTCGAGGACAAAAAAATTCTTCATTCTGAAGTTGTAAATAAAAACTTTGTTTGTCGAGAATAAATAGTTATCCAAAAAAATTTTATTTTATCCATGATTGGTCGAAAATTATATAAATGATTACATTCACAGAAATACTATAAATTAAGGGAAAAAAGGAGAGGAGTTGGTTATTATGAAAAAAATAGTGATAAGTTTAATTCTAACATTAATATTGACAATATTGTTTTCAACATCTGCTGTTAACGCACAAGGAGAATGTACCGGACATGGAAATCTCAGTTGTATAAATATAACAGATTCCGCACCTTGTGATCAAGTTGGTGGCTGTGCGTGGAATGTTTCTGTATGTGACGCCGATCCGGGCATAACAGGCACATGTTACAACATAACCCTTTCTTCTAATTGTGATGACAATACCTCCTCTGTATGTGAATGGGACAACCCCCCCTCTGTGACATTAAATTCTCCCTCTCCCGATTCAACCTCTACTGATGGCGATGTAACATTTACTTGTAGTGCAACAGATGATTATGATTTGGTAAATCTTACATTATTTGTGTGGAATTCTACTGGTGATGTAGTTTCTTCTAATCCAACATACTTTGCTGGTGAAGATAACATGAGTGAAACTTGGAGTTGGGATATGCCAAGCATGTCCTCAGATGCATATTCCTGGAACTGTCTTGCCTATGACGATTATGACTTTCCTAGCTGGGCAGCAGCCAATTATACTCTCACTGTGAATACTTCTTCTGAAAATCAATCTCTAAATTCATCTATTATAGTAACCTTACTAAGTCCTGCCAATGGATCAACCGTTGGTGGTAGTTTTGATATTAATTTCACTGTCAACGTGAATTCTGGTTGTATGGCTTACTGGGACTATAATCCTGAAGACATTCCTGCTGATTTCCCCGATGTGCCTTATATACTAGGTGAGTCTAATGTTACTTGGGATCATCTTGATCCTACAGCTGAACCGGATTGGTCTGTCACAGCAGGAGAAGTTTATTCACATTCAAAATCTTCTGCAAATAGAAACTATACTTGGAATGTTAGATGTAGTTCATCAGGCTATGCATGGGCAAGTGCTAACTGGACATTTACTGTTTCTGTAGCACCTCCTCCACCTCCTCCACCAAGCTCAAACTCTTCAATTAATGTTACTCTTCTTTATCCTGCAAATGGTTCAACTGTTACAACAAACAAATTTAAAGTTAATTTTACTGTAAACACAGTCGCTAATTGTTGGGGATTTTGGAATTTCTCAGCAGCAATGGAATTCATGCCAGAAATGCCTGATGATGTACCTGAAGGATGGATGGATTTAGGTTCAATGAATAATAACGTCTCAGGTACTGTAAAAGCTGATGGAATGGGGCCAAATGGAGCATATACATGGAATATGCGATGTTCTAACCCTTCAGATCCTGGTGATTATGCATGGGCTTCAGCTAATTGGACCTTTGTAGTTAATGGAAGCATGCCAGACTGCTTTGGTCTTGATGTCACTGCATGTGGACTTAATTCAGATTGTAACTGGGAGAACTATGATCAGATGTGCATGATAGATTGTTATCAATATGATTATACTAATAGTACTACCTGTGAAGATGCCTTTGGTGGAGATCTTTGCATGTGGACAGACACCATGAACTTATGTGATCCGGACTTCGGAGATTACATGGATCAAGGTTTTGAAGGATTCTCATTCTGCTTTGAATATGATGGTAATAAAACAGGATGTGATGGTTTTTCAGAGGATTGTAAATGGTTTTCAGAACCTAACTGTCAATCTGGAAACTGGTGCTATGACGTTTCAGGCGGCACAGAACATGGACTCTGTGATCCTACAAATTTCAACTGGGGTGGTGACTTCAGTTGTTGGACCTATGATGGAAATAAGACTGGTTGTAAGGATTCTTCAGAGTCGCTAGGATGGGCCTGTAACTGGAACCCTGATCCTTGGGGTCCATTAAATGATGGTACAGAAGCAGGTTGGTGTAATATGATGTTCTCCGGTGGTGGCGGAGGAGGCGGTGAAGGCTGCTTCGATGCTTGGGATGAAACAGGTTGTGATGATAAAGCTGCTGTTGGACAACCATGTACGTGGATGTCAGGTGGTGGAGAAGGCACAGGCTGGTGTGAGGACAAAGGCTGCTGGAGCTATTGGGATTCTGTTGATTGTGCTGCTGCCGCATCAGAAGGCTGCCAGTGGAATAATAATTATATGTATTGCTATAAGCCAGGATGCTGGGATATGAACAACGAATCAGCATGTACAACTACTGCAGGAATTGACTGCTCATGGACCAACAACTCCGTAGGTGGCGGCGGTTGGTGTGAAGAGAACGGCTGCTGGAAACGTGACTGGACTAATGAAACTTATTGTGAAGATCAGGATGGCTGTAAATGGGAATCTCCAGGTTGGTGTAACATGGATGGCTGTTGGGAGTATGAAGTAGATCCTAATGATTGTGTGAATGTATCAGGTTTGAACTGTCAATGGAGCACAGGAACATGGGGTTGGTGTGAACAAATACAATGTTGGACCTATGATGACAACCAAACCGGCTGCGAAGCAGCCTCAACAACCTATGGTATTGATTGTCAATGGGGAGGAGGTATGTGCTATCAAGTAATGGGTGGTTGTACTGATTATGATAACGATGAGTTTGGATGCTATGGAACCGGATGGTGTTTCTGGGATCCAGGAGAAAAGCTTTGTGATGATCCTGGTTTTAACTCTGGTGATTTCTTCAACCCAGGATGCTGGGTCTTTGACCAGGCAGGTGAAGCGACCTGTGGTAATGTAACAACCTGTTCTTGGGTTGGAGGAGTTTGTATTGATGGCGGTCCTTCTGGAAGTGCAGATGATAATAAAGGTGTGCAATGTGTCGACATAAACAATTCTGCAATGTGTAACAAGATACCTATGCTTTCAAATTGCTGTTCATGGAATGGTACGGGATGCATAGATGCGCCTTTCACAAAGGCCTGTTGGGATAATATGCAGGAGCCACCTGATGGCGCCTATTTCTGTGATGACTATAATGCAAAAACCAGTAAGTCAACCTGTAATCAAATTGCAGGAGATCCTTGGTACATGCCCTGTGAATGGAATAATGTTTCAAAAGAATGTCAATTCCAGTTTAACGATATGTTTGGCGGCGATGCAGGAGGATTCCAATTCAAAGATATTGGTTCTAAATCTAACTGCGAAGCCACTGGTGGAATATGGAAGTCAGAAACTTGGAAGGATCCATTAGGAGGTATATATACTGATAATTGGTGTGAAATGAACTTTGGATTTGGAAAAGAAAGCTGTAATAATGCCTGCTGGGCCTGTGAATTTCAGAATAATGGAAGCACATGGTCAAATGGTAATCTTTCAAGATCTGCCTGTGAACAGTCAACTGCAGGATGTAAATACTTTGCTGATTCAAATGCCTTCAATGACTATGGTTGGTGTGACTTTGACTGGGGAAAGCAAGGTAATTGTGGCCAGAACTGCTGGGACTGCTGGGATCAAACCAAATGTGGTGATAGTCTTGCAGGATGTAAATGGTTCACAGATCCATGGAACAATAACTTTGGATGGTGTGATAGCAAGAACGTCAAGACATGTAATGATGACTGTTATCTATGTTGGGACCAGAACAACTGTCAGGACAGCAATATGGGCTGTGCATGGGATACAACCAATTGGTATTGTGGTCCTGAAGGTTCAGGACAGGGTGGTTCATCAGAAGTATGCTTTGATGGTATAGATAACGATGCAGACACTTTCGTAGATTGTGGAGACCCAGAATGTATGTTTAACAACTTCTGTGGTGGATCAACTGCATTTGGTTCAGAATGTCTATCAATATCTACAGAAGGTGCATGTGAAGATGAAGCAAAAGGCTTTAACTGTACTTGGATACAAGATAACTGGGGCGGTGAATGGTGCGACATGCCAGGTTCACAATGCTGGTTATTTGATGATAATGAAACTGCATGTGGTGAAGAAGATGGTTGTAGCTATAATACTATGGAAAACTCTGAATTTGGAAACGCAGGTGATTTTTTCTGTGACATAAACTTCACACTTGCAGATAATGCGGGATGTTGGAACTATGGTGGTAATAGCACTGCATGTGGTGAACAAACAAATTGTGTATGGGTTCAGGATAAATGGTGCAGTTCACCTGAAGGAGCGAATGACTTAAAGTGTCTTAATCAGATCGCACAAAATATAACTCCTGGTTGGTGCGACTTTGAGTTATGGTCATGCCATTCATACGATGATAATAGCACTGCCTGTGGTGAACAAACTCATTGTGCATGGCAGACTGATTGGTTCAACCCTGATGGGGGTTGGTGTGACCCAGTATGTTTCAATAGGAATGAGTCAACCTGTTCAGACAATGTAACTCTTTCAGGAATATCAACTTCTGGAGTATGTCAATTGCTGAACTCATCGGAGATGGGTTGGTGCGAGCCAAACAACATGTTTAAAGGTTGTTGGGGTTTAAACAATAGTGCATGTGATAATAGCGATGCATGTATATGGATGAATGATCCTTTCTCAGGTGGTTTTTGTGGAGATATATTCATGCATAACATGGTTGGAAACATGGATCAGAGTCCTCCACTAATGTTGGAAGTTGAAGATTGTACTGGTGGCGGAGCTTCTGATATATGTGGTTTTGGTATCAAAGACGATCCAGAGCAGTTTGGATTTGGAACTGCAGTAGCTAATATGGAAACAACAAAGATTTGTTCAGATAGGTTCTCAGAATTCAGTGGCAGTGATGCAGCTAAATTCTATTGGTACTTGGATGCAGATGGAAATTCAACCAATCACTGTAACGCAACCGATGATACCTCCTTGAAAGGATTTGAGTTCAAGTTTAAGTATGAAACCAGCGATGATGATGGAAGCTTGGTTGAAACAAAGGTAGCCTATAAGTGCATGGGTGGTATTTGGTCTCCATCTCAGATCAAGTTTAATGCTTGGCCTGATAAAATGTGTTTCATGGTTATCGGTGGAGTAATAGCCATAGAGAAATCTGACCTTCAGAAATTGAATTCTCTTGGTTTGTATAATAAATCTGCTGACATGAGAATATATGCAACTACAGCCAATGAGAATGGAACTGGTAAAAATGTAACAGATTCTATTGGTCCTGTATGGTATTCGCCAGGAGCAGCAGACTTCAAGTTTGAGAACTGTGCGGGATTTGTGGATACAGATGGAGATGGTTTAACGCCTAAGAATGATCCTGACTGCGTTGACTTCCTAAAATATGGATTCATAGGTGTTGAAAAAGGAGTGCAATGTGGAGACAATATTGACAACGATGGAAATGGTTTGACTGATTGTGGTGATCCAAGTTGTGCATATGATACCTATTATTGTAACGCAACAACCGATAACAAAGCACCTAAAATAACATGGTTTGAAGTTAAAAAGTTCCTTGATGGTGCTTTCATCACGGCTAATACAAACGAGCCTACAAATGGAACTATTTTGTTCTATCTGAACTCTTCGTATTTGCCAGACAGAAACTGTTACAACCAAACGTCTGCTCTGAAAGTATTGGATCCAAAGCTTGGAAACAGCTTTACAAAGGATGACTATGACTTCTGGCATGACTTCCCTGTAGAACAGGACTACTTTGATGATGAAGGTCTTGCATTCAATTTCACTGCTAGTTCAACCTATTATTTCAAGACTAAGGTCTGTGACAACTCAGGTAATTGTGCTTTGAGTTCATGTACTAACTTCACAACAACGAATGCTACAACTGAGTTCACAGTCGGATTTAATCTTCCTACACCTGCGAGCGATGTAACAACAGCACTTGGAAAGGTGGAAGTCAGCTTTGATCTTAACAATGATGGAATCTATGGAGATTCAGTCATCAATAGTTCATACGGAGTCAGGTTGAATGATAGCACTGGAAAGAACGTTAATATCAAGTTCTTCAATCCAAGTGCAAGTGAAGATAACAACTGGAGTGTATACTTCTATGGTGCGAACCTGTTGAAAGCCACGACTTTGAACATTAGCAAAGCTTTCAAAGTAAACGGAACTTCGACCACAATGGTGGGTATGGATACTGACAAATGGTCTGAATTGGCTCAGAAGCTAGGTGTTAACAAAGTCTTGATAGTTATACCTGTAGGAGTTCCTTCCGGTTATACGGGAGGTCTTGTACACTGCCCAGATGATGCAACAGATACAGATGATGCAGATTGTACAACCATTGATATGGATGATGTTAACTGTACCTTTACAACGACAACGACTACCTGTGAGATACCAGTTTCAATTGGTTTCTCGGTCTTTGGAGTTACAAGCACTGCTGATACGCCAGCTCCTTCTGGTGGCGGTGGTGGAGGCGGTGGTGCTGGTGGAGTATCATCTGCATTGATAATGTCTTATACAAAGAACTGGCCAGAGATTTTATCAGGAACTACAAATTCAGTGTTTATTGATTCGACAACTTATAATGGAGTATTTTTTACAGGTTTAGAGTTTAAAGTTGGTCGATCTTTGGCAGCTGTTCAGATAAAAGTACAGACTCTTTCAAACGCACCTTTTAGTACTGGTGAAATTAATGGTTTGGCTTACAAGTATATGCAAATGACAGAAGCAAATCTTCTTGGTGAGGATATTTCAAATACTAAGATTAACTTCAGGGTTAATAAAGAATGGATAACTAATAACTCTTTGAAGAACACTGACATTGCATTGTTCAGATATATTGGTACTGAATGGGTTGAACAAACAACTAACTTTATGTCTGAAGATGATTCTGATGCAAATTATTTGTCTTTGACTTCTGGTTTTAGTTATTTTGCGATAGGTGTTAAGGAAGGAACAGTTATTGAAGAACCTGTGGTTGAAGAAGTAATTCCTACTGGAGGTGTTGTTGATGAAGTTACAGATGAAACAACCGATACAGAGACTGGTTTGATAACAAAACCTAGAATTAGCAAAGCACCCATATTCTGGGGTTTGTTGATAATTATTGTAGTGGTTATACTGGTGATTTTGTTTTTGAAAGAAGGCCGACATCAACAGAAACGTAGAGAAGAACATTTCAAAGAGCATGGTGTACATAAGCCAAATGATAACTTGGAAAAGCTCGAAGAATATGTTAAGAAGCAATTAGGATTTGGTTATCCTGAAAGCCACATAAAACATACTTTGAAGAGTGTTGGCTGGAAGGAAGAGTATATTGATACTGCCATAAGCAAGCATAAATCAAAGTGATTTATGAACTTATTTCAAAAAAATAAGACGCATAAAAAATAATTTTTTTTATTTATCTTTCTCTTTCTATTTTTTGAGAACTTAGTTCTATTTGTTTCTCCAAATTAGAAGTTTTAACAACATTGTTCTTGAAGTTCTCCATATCTTCAGGTTCTGTAATGTTTTGCTGCATTAAATCATAAGCTTTTTCTGAAACATAGAACTTGTTTTCCATTGTTGGAATGGTTGTAGATAATTTTCCTGTTGATATTTTGCTTGATATCTCTGTTGTTCCACCACCAGGCCATATGTACATGTCAACATAGGTGTCTTCATCATCAGCATGAAAGAATCTTTCTGATTCTTGTGATATGAATAAATCTCCATCCCATAATTGAGCCTCTAAATTATATCTTCCTTCTGGAATAAATTTAAACCAATAGTTTAAGTTGTCTAAGTCGGCAGTTTCATAATAACC
>JBDRGV010000050.1:0-39083 GCA_043817405.1 archaeon
TTGATGAAAAGGTTAAAAAAACCGTTGCCAAGAAAGCAGTGTCAAAGAAAACCGTTACAAAGAAAATTGCTAAAGCAACCAAAGCCAAACCCAAAGCAAAATCAGAAACTAAAACAATCAAAAAGGTCAAAAAATGAACATAAAAGAATTAAAACCATTAAACAATGAAGACTTGGAAAAGAAATTGACAGAAGCTGAGCTAGAGTTAATAAAATTAAATTCACAGGTCGCCACAGGAACGACCATAAAAAGTCCTGGACAAATAAAGCAATTAAAGAAAACAATTGCAAGAATAAAAACAATACAAAAACAAAATGAGTGATATATGTACAACCTGCGGGTTACCCGAAGATCTTTGTGTTTGTGAGACAATCGCAAAGGAAAGTCAAGCCATAATTGTGAAAACAATTAAGAAAAAGTTCGGAAAGAAATACACTGTGATAAACGGTTTGAACGAACACGAGATTGATTTCAAAGACTTGACCAAAAAGCTAAAGAACAAATTTGCCTGTGGAGGTACTTCAAAGGACGGTTACATCGAACTACAAGGAGACCACCTTAAAGGCATAAAAGAAGAGCTAATATTTTTGGGTTTTGCTCCAGAAACAATAGAAGTAAAAAAATAAGAAAGGAATGAACCGACACAAACAAGAATACATAGGCTTAGATATAGTCGTTGTAAAAAGCAAAAACACAACACTCACAGGACTTAAAGGAATAATCAGAGACGAAACAAAAAACACATTCAAAATTGAAACAAAACAAGGAACAAAAACAGTGTTGAAAAACAGTTCAACATTCAAAATAAACAATAAATCAATCAAAGGAAACGAAATCACAAAAAAACCACACGAAAGAATTAAAGCAAAGGTGTAAGATGAAAAAAAACGAAAACGAACTCAGCAAGAAAAAGATTAGCCTAAGAGGCAGAGTATTCGAAGGAATAGTCACATCAGATAAAATGCATAAAACAGTTACAGTAGAATGGGAACGAAGAAAACACGTACCAAAATATGAACGATATGAAAAAAGAAGATCAAAAGTTAAAGCTCATAATCCTGAAAGTATGAATGCAAAAACAGGTGATAAAGTCAAAATAATGGAAACAAGACCATTATCCAAAACTAAAAATTTCATAGTTATAGAAATAATAAAAGACGATAAAAAAACTTTGGACGAAAAATGAAACCAATCAAAGCAAATGTAACAAAAGGACTGAACGCAGGATCAATGTTAGAAACCTGTGATAATTCAGGAGCTAAATTACTTAGACTCATCAGTGTAAAAGGCTCTAAAACTGTTAAAGGAAGAACACCTGCAGGTGGAGTAGGAGATTTAATACAGGCATCAGTGAAGAAAGGAAAACCAGAAATGAGAAAACAAGTGGTTTTTGCAGTAATAGTCAGACAGAAAAAAGAATACAAAAGACCAAACGGTACAAGAATCAAATTTGAAGATAACGCCGCAGTTGTGTTGAAAGATGATAAAGGAAATCCAAAAGGAACAATATTCAAAGGTCCAATTGCAAAAGAAGCATGTGAAAGATGGCCAGGAATCGCAAAGATTGCGAGCATAATAGTATAACATAGAGATAAAATAAAATGAAATTAAAAAATAATAAAAATTTTTTAGTCCATAAATTTTTGGAGGAAAATTTATGAAATCAAAATTTTCAAAAACATGGAACAGAAGTGTTCAACCAAGAAAGCAAAGGAAGTTCATAGCAAACGCTCCACTTCACCTAAAAGGAAAGCTAATAAGATCAACTTTAAGCAAAGAATTGAGAACAAAGCACAATAAAAGAAACATGCGATTAAGAACAGGCGATAAGGTTAAAGTTTTAAGAGGAAACTTCAAAGGAGCAGAACAAAAAGTTGAAAGCATAGAAGTGAAAAGCATGAAAGTCTACTTAGAAAAAGTGGATTTTACAAAAAAAGACGGTTCAAAAGCCACAAGACCATTTAACGCATCAAACCTCATGATTACATCATTAAATTTAGATGATAAAAAAAGAATGCAAAAACTCAAAGGTGAAAAATAATGTCAAAGAATCACTTAAAACCACAACATGCTCCGACAACATGGACCATACAAAGAAAAACCGTAAGATATGTTACTAGACCCAACGCAGGTGCACACAGTATGGATCTTTCAATGCCAATAAACCTAATACTAAAGAACTTGCTTAAAATAGCTAAAACTAACAAAGAAGTAAAAAAAATACTTCATGAACAAGAAGTATTGGTCGATGGAACAAGAAGAAAAGATTACAGATACCCTATGGGTTTAATGGACGTTCTTTCAATACCAAAAATAAAAGAAAGTTATGTGATGCTATTAAACGAACAAAACAAACTATTCTTACAACAAATATATAATAAAGACTCATCAACTAAAATATCAAAAATAACAGGAAAAAAAATACTAAAAAAAGGAGTAGTTCAATTAAAAACCCTTGACGGAAGAACATTAAAAGTGAAAAAAGACACCTACAAAACAGGAGAAAGCATAGTAATAACAATACCAGGTCAAGAAATAAAAGAAACTCTTAAACTTGAAAAAGGAACACCAATATTAATGTTCAGAGGAAGATATGCAGGATCAATGGCCACAATAGTAAGTATAGAAGGTCAAACGCTCAAATTTATGAAAGATTCAAAAGAATTCGAAACAAAAAAATCATATGCAATAGCAATCGGAAAAGATAAACCATTAATAAAAATACAATGAACATAATGAAAGAAATAAGGATAGAGAAGGTTACCTTAAATGTGGGTGCTGGAAAAGATCAGAATAAACTGAAAAAGTCCATTAAACTAATTAAAATCATAGCAGGCATAGAGCCTGTGAAAACAATAACTCAAAAAAGAATAGCTGGATGGGGACTAAGACCAGGACTACCAATAGGCTGTAAATTAACACTTAGAAAAGCCAAAGCAAAAGAATTGCTAGGAAGATTATTACAGGCCAAAGAAAACAAGCTAGCATTAAGTTGCGTAGATAACTCAGGAAACATATCCTTCGGAATTCATGAATATATAGATATTCCAGATGCAAAATATGATCCAGATATTGGAATAATGGGTTTACAAGTAAGCATAACACTTGAAAGACCAGGTTTCAGAATCAAGAAAAGAAAAATAATGAAGAGAAAAATTTCAAAGAAACACAGAATAACAAGAGAAGACGCAATGAAATTTTTACAAAACGAATTCAAAATCAAGATAGGTGAAAAAGAATGACTACATCCGATTCAAAAAAAGTGTTAAAACAAATAAAACACAAACCAGCAAAATTCCTGAAATATCTAAAACATAATGTTCCAAAGAAGAGAAAATCAGGAGAAAACATAAAGAAATGCATTCGATGTGGAAGAACCGGAGCACACATAAGTAAATACGGAATGCAAATTTGTAGACAATGTTTCAGAGAATCAGCAATCCAACTGGGATTCAAAAAATACAATTAAAGGTGAAAAAATGAGTTTAAACAATCCAATCGCAAACGTCCTTTCATTCATACAAAACAATGAAAGACTGGGCAAAAATGAAGTAATAACACTAAACAATTCAAAAATGATAAAAGGAATCTTGGAAATAATGCAAAGAGAGGGATATTTAGGAAGTTTTGAAGAAATAAAAGATAGTAAAGGAAACTTTTTGAAAATAAATTTAATAGGCAAAGTGAACAAAGTAAACGTCATAAGACCACAATTTCAAATCAAAATCAATCAATACGAGAAATTCGAAAAAAGGTTTTTACCTGCAAAAAATTTTGGAATAATAATTATTTCAACAAACCAAGGATTACTAACGCACACCGAAGCAAAAGAAAAAAAGTTAGGAGGAAAATTAATAGCCTACTGTTATTAAATCATAATTACAATTAAAATGCAAGAAAAAATATTTGAGGATTCAGTGGACATTTGTGAAGGTTGTCAAGCAACTTATGAAAATCAGATCATAACTGTCAAAGGACCAAAAGGAGAATCAAGTAGAAAACTATATGATCCGTCACTAACCTTGAAAATAGTTGATAATAAAATAACTTTAAGTACAAACAACTTTGGCAAAAAAAACAAGAAGCTATTGAATACATTCAAAGCACATATAAAAAACCTATTTAGAGGAGTAAATGAAGGTCATATTTATAAATTAAAAATTTGTTCAGGACATTTTCCAATGACAGTCACAATTAATAATAGAGTGTTTGAGATAAAAAACTTCATAGGAGAAAAAGTTCCTAGAAGAATAATTATTCAGGAAGGAACAGATGTAAAAATAGATGGTACGGAAATAGTGGTTGAAAGTATAAATAAAGAACAAGCAGGACAAGCGGCCGCATTAATAGAACAACTAACAAGAAGACCGGGATTTGATAAAAGAATATTCCAAGATGGAATATATTTGACTGAAAAGGACGGAAAAATAATAAAATGAACAAAAAGAAATTCATAAGGACAGATGCTCATAAAAAGAAGAAGCTGGCTAAAAACTGGAGAAGACCAAAAGGGTTGCATAACAAAAGAAGACTTAGAAAGAAAGGTTATGCACCAGTAGTTAAAGCAGGTGGTAGAACTCCGAATAAAACAAGAAACACATTCAAAGGACTAAAAATAGTACGAATAGCGAATAAATCACAATTAGAATCAATCGATAAAAAAACCGAAGGAATAATAATTTCTTCAGGTGTTGGAATCAAAAATAAAATGGCCTTATTAGAACAGGCAAAGAAATTAGGAATAAAAGTTTTGAATTTAAACCTTGAAAAAACACTGAGCAGAATCAAAGATGACCTATTAGAAAAAAAGAAGAAAAAAGAAGCTTTGAAATCAAAGAAAGAAACCAAAGAAAAAGAGAAAAAGAAAGAAGAAAAGAAAACAGTCGAAGAAAAAGTAAAATCGGAAGAAACAGAATCAAAAGACTCTGACGAAGATGAAAAAGCAGATAAACAAAAGAAAGACTTTGACAAATTACTAACAAAAAAACAATAAATATCATTAACACAAGAGGAAATTAGATGAACCTAAAAACACAAAAGAAACTCGCAGCGAGTGTCATGAAGACCTCAAAGAAAAAAATAGTTTTTAATCCAGAAAGATTAGAAGATATCAAAGAAGCAATAACAAAAACAGATATCAGAGGATTAGTTTCAGAAGATGCAATTACTAAATCAAGAATAAAAGGAACATCAAAAGTTAGAGTTAGAATTAACAAATCACAGAGAAAAAAAGGTTTGAGAAAAGGTGCTTCAACAAGAAAAGGAAAGAAAACAGCCAGAATAAGTAAAAAAGAAACCTGGATGAGCAAAATCAGAACGCAAAGAGCATTCCTTAAATTACTAAGAGAAAAAAAAGTCATAGCAGATAAAACATTCACAGACCTTTATTCAAAAGCAAAAGGAAACCTTTTCAGAAGCAAAAGACACATTCAAATATACCTAGAGGAGCATAAACTTATTATAAAAAATAAAAAATGAACCGAACAAAAACAAGAATGCAATATCATAGAAAAACCAGTGGTAAAACTAATTACAAAAAAAGATTAGAGTTACTAAAAAGCAGGAAAGACAGAATAGTTATTAGAAGAACAAATAAATACTTAGTTTTACAAATAATAAAATATGAACCGGCAGGAGACAGAGTTTTAGCAGCCGTAACTTCAAAAGCATTACAAAAACTAGGATGGAAACATTCATGTAAAAATTTGCCCGCAGGTTACCTAACAGGGCTTCTCTTAGGGAAGAAAGCGATCGAGAAAAAACTAAAAGAAGGAGTTTTAGATCTGGGATTGCAAACACCCATTAAAGGATCAAAAGTGTATGCGGTACTTAAAGGAGTTTTAGACGGTGGATTAAAGGTTCCTTCGTCAAATGAAATATTTCCAAACGATGAAAGAATACAAGGAAAACATATTTCAGATAAAATCACAAAAGATTTTGAATCAATAAAAGCCAAAATCATAAAATAAGGACAAGATAAAAAATGGAAAACCAAAAACAAGACTGGATACCTAAAACCGAACTCGGAATGAAAGTACAGAATAAAGAAATAACAAACATAGACGAAATTCTGAACAAAGGAAAAGTAATATTAGAGGCAGAAATTGTTGATGAACTATTGGATCTGGAAACAGAATTGCTATTAATAGGTCAATCAAAAGGAAAGTTTGGTGGTGGACAAAGAAGAGTATTCAGACAAACACAAAAGAAAACAAAAGAAGGAAACAAACCAAGATTCACAACACTGGCAGTTGTAGGAGACAGGAATGGCCACATAGGAATGGGTTATGGAAAATCAAAAGAAACAGTTCTGGCTCGAGAAAAGGCTATTAGAAAAGCAAAACTGAACGTGTTTGTAATCAAAAGAGGGTCAGGATCATGGGAATCACAATCACCAGAACCACATTCGATACCATTCGAGGTTGAAGGAAAATGTGGATCAGCAATCATAAGATTAAAACCTGCACCAAAAGGTACAGGATTATGTGTTGAAAAAGAGTGTGCAAAAGTACTTGAATTAGCAGGAATAAAAGATGTTTGGTCAAAAACATTTGGTCAAACAAAAAACAAAATAAACCTAATAAACGCACTTATAGATGCAATGAAACAATTGGTTAAAACAAGAACTCAACCAAAGCATGTAGAATTACTACACATAACTCAAGGCTCAATCAAAGAAAATATTGAAGTTATAGAAGAACCCAAAACAAAAGTTAAAGTGAAAAAAGAAGAAGTTATAATTGAAAAACTAAAAACAGATGTAAAGAAAGAAACCAAGAATAAATCTGAATCTGAATCTAAGACCGTTAAGAAGGTTGACAAGGAAGACAAAAAATGACTGAAGAAATAAAAGAACAAAAAAAGGAAGAGAAATCCAAACCCAAATCAAAGGATAAAATAGCAGTTATTTTAATAAGAGGGCTGGTTGGCATAACAGTGGACATAAAAGACACATTATTCTTACTAAGACTAAGAAAAAAACATACCTGTGTAATATTAGAAGACAATGCAGTCAATCAAGGAATGTTGAAAAAAGTTAAAGATTATGTTGCCTATGGAGAAGTAAGTGAAGCAACAATAAAAGAATTAATATCAAAAAGAGGAAAAAAGAATCCAAAAGATCCAACGAGAACAAAACCATTCTTCGAATTAGCACCACCAAGAGGGGGATTTGAAAGAAAAGGAATTAAAAAACCATTCAAACTGGGTGGGGCGTTAGGATACAGAAAAAACAAAATAAATGATTTAATAAAAAAAATGTTGTGATTATTATGATTAAAAGAAAGAAAAATACCAGGCAAAGAGGAACCCACACACATGGATGGGGAGCCAAGAAAAAGCATAGAGGAGCAGGTAGTAGAGGCGGAAGAGGTAATGCAGGTTCAGGAAAAAGAGGAGACGCCAAGAAACCAAGCTATTGGAAAGACATTTCTTACTTTAAGAATAAAGGATTTTTTTCAAAAAGAACAGTTCTTAAATCAATCAATATATCAGATATAAACAAATTTTCTGATACAAAAATAGATCTTTCAAAAAAAGGTTATGATAAATTACTAGGAATGGGAAACACAAGCAAAAAGTATGAAATATCAGTATCATATGCATCTGAATCAGCAATTAAAAAAATAGAAAAAGCAGGCGGCTCTGTGTCTTTGTTAAGAGTAAAGAAAGTAAAAAAACCTAAAGTAACAGGTAAAAAACCAAAAGCACTTCCAGATGAAGATGATGAAGAGACTGTGGAAGTAACCAAAGACACATCTAAACCTCAAGAAGAATAAAATGGGATTTTTTGAAAAAATATTATTCAATCTTCCAGAAGTAGCATCGCCTACTCAGAAGAGACTTGCTTTTAAAGAAAAGCTAAAATGGACTCTTTTAATTTTACTTCTATTCTACGTTTTAGGATTAATACCTTTGTATGGTCTGGGACATAACGCCATGCTTCAATTTGAATTTCTATCGGTAATTCTCGGAGCCAGTTTTGGAAGCATTATAAGTTTAGGGATTGGACCCATAGTAACGGCATCCATCGTCTTGCAATTATTGAATGGTTCTGGAATCGTCAAATTCGATTTAACTACTCATGACGGGAAGAAAAGATTTCAAGGAATTCAGAAGGTTTTAGCAATAGGGTTCATAATATTAGAAGGAGTAATATATGTAGGTATGGGGGGACTTGCACCTGCAACAGGAGTTCCAGGAAGCATTCTAGTATTCCAATTATTCTTAGGAGGAGTATTAATCATGTTCATGGATGAAGTAGTTAGTAAATGGGGTTTTGGGTCAGGAATAAGTCTTTTTATTGCAGCAGGAGTCAGTCAAACAATATTTTTAAGAATGCTAAATCCATTACCAAGTCCAACTAATCCAACAATAGCAGTGGGAGCAATACCTGCACTAGTGCAAAGTCTGGGAAGAGGAGATCCGACAACCGCAGGATTAATGCTGGCAGGAATTCTGGCAACTGTACTGGTTTTTCTGGTGGCAGTTTATACCCAAGCCATGAAAGTAGAAATACCACTTAGCTTTGGCAGAATTAGAGGCCATGGAATAAGATGGCCATTAAACTTTTTTTACACAAGCAACATACCAGTAATTTTAACGGCTGCGCTGGTTGCAAACGTACAGTTATTTGCCCGATTGCTGGATAATTGGGGCTTTTCAATATTAGGAACTTTTTCAGGAAATTCGCCTGTTTCAGGACTTGCATCATGGCTATACGCGCCAAATGTACTTGAGCAAATTATAAAAGGCACATTTACTTTTTCAATGGTGGGACAATCAATGGCTTACTTGTTATTCTTTATGTGCGGAGCAGTTTTATTCAGTTTTTTCTGGGTACAAACAGCAGGACTCGATGCAAGATCACAGGCCAAACAAATAATGTCTTCAGGACTACAAATACCAGGATTTAGAAAAGACCAACGAGTTCTCGAAAGACTTCTACAAAGATACATAGGTCCATTAACTATAATGGGTGGGTTGGCAGTAGGTCTGTTAGCAGGAGTAGCAGATCTTACGGGCGCATTTGGAAGTGGAACAGGAATACTACTAACGGTAATGATAGTCTATAAACTATATGAAGAAATCGCTCAACAGCACATGATGGATATGAATCCAATGATGAGAAAGTTTATGGGTGGATAATAATATAAAAAAAGAGGAAAAGAAAACAAAATGTTTGAAAAATTAATGGATCCGATGCTTAGCCCACTTCTAGATTTGGGTTTCTTCTGGGCAATATTCATAGTTGCATTCATTCTAACCCTTATAATAACTTTAGTCTATAAATTCACAACCGATCAAACCCTAATGAAGAAATTAAAAAGTGAAATGAAGACCATGCAAAAAGAACTAAAGGCTCTTTCAAGTAATCCTCAAAAAGCCATGGCTCACCAGAAGAAAATCATGGAAAAAAATATGAAGTACATGAAACATTCATTAAAACCAACGCTTTACACATTCATACCAATAATCATAATTTTTGGATGGCTAAATACCCATTTAGCCTATTTACCCATAGCACCCGGAAATGATTTTATGATTAGTGTGGACTTTAAAGATGGAACCTATGGTAATGTGACAATTGAATCATTACCAGAACTACAAATATTGTCTGAACAAATGCAAACCATCGAAAACAATCAAGCAAAATGGACTCTGTCAGGTGATGCAGGCGAATACGAGCTTACAATATTATTTGATAACAGAGAGTTTAAAAAAAGTTTAATAATATCGAGTGAGAATGAATATTCAGAACCGATAATGGTAATTAAAGATTCAAATTTAAAACGAATTAGCATTGGTTACGAAAAAGTTAAGCCTCTTGGCAATGTAAGTTTGCTAGGTTGGAGACCAGGATGGTTGGGAACATATATATTATTATCATTAATATTTAGTCTTAGTATGAGAAAAATACTAAAAATAAGTTAAAAATGAGCCAAGCACAAGCTAAAGTTTTATAAATCAATAATTTTTTCATAATAAAAGCATGAGGTTTTGAATATGCCAGCAGGAAATAAAAAATCAAATACATTCAGAAAAGTCTTTGTAAAGACCCCTGGAGGAAAAACAGTAGTTCATCATAGAACTCGAAAGCCCAAACAACACAAATGTGCTGATTGTGGCGCTGAAATCATAGGAGTGCCTAGATTAAGACCTTATGAAATGCACAACCTTGCAAAAACCAAGAAAAGGCCACAAAGAGCCTATGGTGGAAAATTGTGTGGTGCATGTTTAAAGAAGAAAATAGTACTAGAATCAAGATCTTAAGTGTTAATGGCGACAAACACTGTTCTTAAGATCAGGAGGCAGGAAAAATGTTTGAAATAGGAAGATTATGTGTGAAATTAGCAGGCAGAGATGCAGGCAAGAAATGTGTTGTGGTTGACACAGTTGATGAATTTACTGTGTTAATTGATGGTCAAACAAGAAGAAGAAATTGCAATGTTAAGCATTTAGAACCTTTAAAAGAAGTTCTTAAAATTAAAAAGAATGTTAGTCATGCAGACATTGTTAAGGAGTTTAAAAAACTAAAGCTAGAAATTAGAGATACTAAACCTAAAAAAGCATCTCCAAGACCTAAAAAATCTAAGCAGAAAAAAGATGCGCTTGAAGAAACCAATGTTAAGAAATCAGTTGTAAAAAAAACAACTGAAATTCAAGTTGAGTCCAAACAAACCAAGAAACCTAAGGCTGCTAAACCAGTAACAAAAACAAAGAAAGAACAAAAAGAGTAAATAAAAATTATTCTTGAAGTTTTTTCAATTCTTTTTTTCTTTTTCTAAAAATTAGTTCCCAATCCTTATTTTCTTCTAATCTCAATAAATCTCTGTCGAACATAGAAAGCGCAACACCACTTTTTTCACGTCTTTGAATTATTTTTAAAATTTTATCAACGGCCTCTTTAGCGTTATTGGCAGACTCAATCAACTCGTTTTTTCTAATGTCAAGGTAGGTACCTGCAATTTGTTTAGCAGTTCCACCACTCGTTTTAATTGCGACCAGGGGTTTATCTATAATATAACCATAGGATGCTTCATTAAGGGTTCCTGCACCACCATGAACTATTATTGCGCCATCACAAGAATTCAGGTTTATGGCATCTCTACTCCAGCCAATGCCTGTGGCTATTACGACATCTGCATAATCATTGGCTTTCTTTATGTTTTCCCAGGGAATGATGGCTATTGTGAGTCCATTCTCTTTTTTAGCTCCTTTCAAGGCAGCTTCCATAACTCCTAATCCTCCACCAGTAATTGTAATACATTTTTTCTTTGCCAGTTCTTTTCCCACTTCTTCTGCTATTTTATACGCGTTTTCTGTGCAAATCATTTTACTTGATCCGAGAACCGCTATCTGAATTTTTTTCATTTAAGCACCTCATGCATTAACTCCGTAAGGTTTAATTCGAAAACGCAAACAGGCATTTCTAGTCCGAAACTATCTACCACCACAGGATGAATTTCTCCGACGTAAGCAACTGCTTTTTTATTAACATAAACTCTTGCAACTCTTCCTTCTATGAAAGATTTGTGTTTTGTTTCTTCCATAGTGTATTTTATTCCCAGAGTTCTTAACAAGAAATCAAATGCTTGTTTTGCTTCTGTGAAATCAGCGGTTTTATCTGCTTTAGCCCAAGCCATTCTAGTGGGGTTTTTAGTTCTAGTTTCAGCATTTTCATCAAACAAAACAACTTCTCCAATTTCAAATATTTGTTGAGGATATTCTTTATTGGTATTTTTGCTGAAAAAATCCATTAAACAAGGAGTTAACCAGGTTCTAAAAACAGACCAGTTCTTAGAAACAGCATTACTAATGTCAATGGTTTTCATTTCTTTAAGATTCATTTTTTTAATCATGGTTTCTTTATTGGTCAAAGTATATGAAAGAATTTCTTGAGCTCCAAGACCGATAATTATGTTAGCAACTCTTTTACTGAACCAATTAATTTTTTGCATGCTTTGTTCAGTTACCATTTGAGGATTTTCAGGAATAATGTTATTGAAACCATATCTGATTGTGACATCTTCACCCACGTCGACAGGATGCATAATATCTTGTCTATAGGCAGGATATTCTAATTCTAAATCATTTCCTTTTTCTTTCAAAACATTATAGCCTGCTTCTCTCAGAAGAGTTTTCATTTTGCTCTTTCCAACATTAACTCCCATTCTGTTTTCAAGATATTTCCAATCAACCTTAATCTTCTTTGTGGTTAAATCAGGTGTTACAAGAGTTTTATCATGATAAACGACTTTAACACTTTCAATCATGCCACCTCTTTCCGAAAGAGCCGAAACAATTACATTTAGCGCAGGAACCAAGTATTTAAGTGAGAATCCACTACATTCGATAAACAAATCTTTTGTTGTTTCATCGACCTTGCCGGTGTGGTCAGAGTTGATTACAGGCGGCATAGACAGCACCTCGCCTGTTTTATCTATGAAAATAGGGTATTTGTCGTGTCCTTCAAGCAAGAGCGCATACTCTTTGCCTTTTGGATGGGTTCTGAGGATTTGATTTAGGTTCAGTTTTCTTGTGAATTCTAAAGGAATGAATGTTATTTCGTTTGGTTTGAATGCTTTGTATGTTATCGGAGAAGTTATTCGGTGTAGATCATAAACTCCGATTGCGGCTTCTTTTCTTTTACTGCCAAAGGTTTCACAAACTTTTTCTTGAAGTTGTATTAATTGTGATAAAACAGTTGGTGTGATGTTTAAATTTCTGACAACTGCGCACACAGTCATGGGTCTAATGTTTTTTAGATTTTTATCAACATTAACCACTATTCCTGATGGTTTAATTTTTCCAAACGGTTTTTCATTGCTTTTTGAGTATTTTCTTTTGATTTCTCTGGCAACTCCTTCAGCAGACCATAGATCAGGACGGTTTGTATCGGCAATTTCGACTTTTATAAGGTCTCCTTCTTCTGATTCAATCTCTCCTTTAACTAACATTATATCTTCTTCCAGTTCATTCTTAGAAAGAGTTCTACCGATTAGTTTGAAAAGGTCTTTTTTTGATAGTTCTATTGTCGGCATTTTTATAGCACCTTTTTACAAAATCTTAAAAAATCTATTTTTTGACTGAATAAATCCCTTATGTCTTTGATTCCTAACTTAAGCATTGCAAGTCTGTCTATTCCAAAGCCCCATGCAATCACAGGTTCTTTAATACCTAGTGGCTCAGTCATTTCAGGTCGAAATATACCTGCGCCTGCCAGTTCCATCCAACCAAATTCAGGATGCTTAACGGATATTTGAACTGATGGTTCTGTGAAAGGGAAATAATCAGGGAAAAATTTAACTTCAGTTGCTCCTGTCATTTCTATTGTGAAATCTTTTAGTAATCCAAGCAAGTTTTTGAATGAAAGGTCTTTTCCGACGACAAAACCACCTAGTTGGTTGAACTCGACGCCGTGGGTCGCATCAATGACATCGGGTCTAAAGCATCTGACCAAACTAAAATATTTTCCAGGAATTTTAACTCCTTTTGCCAGAAATCTTGGTGATATGGCTGTATCGTGGGCTCTAGGAATTAGTTGTGCGGCAATCTTTTCATCCCATTTATAGTTCCATCCTGATGATGCAGTGTTTCCACCCGTTTCATGGGCTGATTTTATCGCCTGAACAATTTTTTTATCAGGTAGTTTCCCAATTTTAGGTGAATCTATTTGATAGGTTGCAGTCCAGGTTCTGGCAGGATGATTTTGTGGTTGATACAACGCATCGAAATTATAAAATTCAAGCTCAATTATTGGTCCGGTCATTTCAACAAAACCCATTGAAACAACTTTTTCTCTAACTTCTTCTATGAATTCAACATAGGGTTGTCTCTTTCCCGCGAATATTTCAGGAACGTTTATGGAAACATCGTATCCTCTGAATTTTTTATTTTTCCAAGAATTGTCTTTAAGCATTGCAGGTGTGACTCTGTTAAGATAAATGTTTTTTCCAACATCTTCTTTTTGAACTTTCTTACCCAAAGCAGTCAAAGAAATGATTTTTGTTTTTTTCAGTTCTTTTTTCACAATTTTTTTTCTTTTGATAAGATTGTCATAGGAGAATTTATCTTCAGGTGACAAGTTGTTCAAGTCAATTGGAAAATTCTTTTTCAAAAAACCTTCTTCCATGAACTCTTTTTTCAAAAGTTTTTCTCCTTGATCAGTAAGACTTATTATTAGTTCATTTTTTTTCTCAATGTTTATGGCTGCTTTTTTCTTTAATGAACCAATGCAAATATTTACTTCATCATCACCCAACTCGGCTTTTTTCTTTATTTGACTTATGGTGGTTTTTCCAGAAATAGATTGAAGAAATCTTCTTTCAGGCAAACCTTTTTTCAAGTACATTAGGCCGTTTTCATCAAGAAAAATAAGTTCTTTGCTTTCACTTTTTATTTCAACTAATTCTTTATTGAATAACCATTGAATCGCTCTAGTGGTCTCGACTTCTTTTTGCTTAGTTTTTTTAGCCAGTTCAGAAATAGTTATTCCGTCCGTTATATTTGGAAACGCAATCCTTTCTAGAGGGTGGAATTTTGCAATTATATCGTTAACATTCATACTGTTTGTTTGATAATGCTATGAATATATAAAGTTTGTTGATAAAATAAGAAGAAAAAGAATAAAAAAATTAAAAATAAAATTAAGCCTTAATAGGTTTCATGACTTTCCATGCCAACTCAAATAGATCTTCAAGTGCAGATGCAAAGAAAGGCGTGTTTATCCAAATACCTATATCATAGGTTGGATGGACTTCTGAATCATCCATGACCATAAACACAACTTCTTTTCCGTCAACAACCGTGAACCTTGCTTTTTTATCAGTGTGTCTGACTTCTGCAATGCCTTTTACTGCTTTTGCAGCTTCCATTGATTCTTTAGTTAATGGAGCAGCGATTCTAATTATTACGCCTCTTTTTTTGACTTCTTCAAAAACAGGTAGTAAACCTTCAACTTTTCTCATAAGTCCTTGAGCAGTTGTCATTATGGTGACAGTTTTTTCTGCGTTTCTTATTGTTAACTCTAAATGGTTATACAAGTTATGTCTTCCTCTTAACGAACCTGAAAGATCCGAAGGTTCTATTAATTCAACGCCCTGTGTATGTAATGAGTTAAGTTCTCCTACAACATCTGTTTGTTTCAAATCTTCTAATCTTTTGATTTGTTTATCCGCATCTGTTTTTACGTTTTTCTTAACTCTTTCCACGACTTCTTTTGGTGCCACTGCCAAGTATTTTATTGGTTTTCCTATTTTCATTACTACAAATCCTTTTTTTTCTAGGCTTTCTAGTACGTCGTAGCTTCTGCTTCTTGGAACGTTTGCTATGTCGCTTAGTTCTCCTGCAGTACTGACTCCTCTAGACAATAGAGCAGTCCAAATCTTAACCTCATATAGGTTTAATGAGAAATATCTTCGCAGTTTGCTCAGAAATTCTTCTTTAACTATCATTTCACCTTACCTCCTAAAAGTAGGACTAATCACCCCTTTTTAATTTCAAAAACGCATAACTACTATATATATGTTACTGTTTTTTACGCTTTAACGATAGTCAAAACAATTTTGTTTTAAAAATCTTTTCGTTTTTTTAGTCGAGAAACTTTTTTATGACAATGAAGTACTCATTTGGGACCTCGAATTCTTGGTAGTGAAGATTTTTTTGCTTTAAATGGTTAAAAAACCAGTTTCTTTTCTTTTTTTCAATGATTTTTTCACCGCCCAAACTAACTTTTGAAAATGACACCACAATCCATTTTGCATTAATCTTTTCAATTAAATTCTTTGAAATATTTCGTTTTCTGGTTTCTAGGGAGTCTAATGTTTTGAAAAGAAAGCAAACATCTGCTTTCAAGCTTGCTAATTTGTCCTGTTCTTTTACCAAATCAATTGTTATTCCCAGTCCAGAAACGTTTATTTTTGAAAAAAAAGATTCTAAGAAAACCATGTCTTTTTTAGAAATATCAGAAGCAATATATTTCGGGTTACATTTTAACCAAGGATAGCTTACAGGATTTAGTCCACAGGCAAGATCCAGGATGATTTTAGGATTTCCTGTGATTTCGAAGAGTTTTTTGTATACGGTTTTGTAATAGGGCAATCTTTCTTTTGTTGACTGATGTAGATTCAGTATTTTGCTTATTTGATCATCGGTATTTTCTTTTGTTAGTTCTTCAAGGAATGTTTCTCTTTTGGAATATCCTTTTTGTATGAAAACACCGTATATTTCTCGGAGTGTTTTTCTGATTTCTTTTACAACCTGTTTGTATTCTGTACTTCTTGGATTATATTCTTTTTTGTCAAGAATTTTTTTTAAAGCAGAATTTTCTTGAAAATATCTTTTCAAAAGATCATTAACAATATCTTCATCCAAATTTTGAAGTTCTCTTTTAGACAAGATGTCTGAAACTAGTTTTTCCATCTTAGAATCCCTGCTATGCCTGAAAGTGAATCAAGACTTTTTTTTGCTTCTTCAGAACCAATGATATGAATTTTTCCTTTCATTTGTTCGCATTCTAGCATAGTTTTCTCTAATTCTTTGTAATTATTTTTTTCTTTAGCTTTTTGTAAAAAAGCATAGCTAACGTATAACTCGCTAACGGCACCGTTTTTAATACATTCTTTTGTTTCTTTTAGTCCATAACATGCGGTGTCTTTTGAAATATTTTCTAGAAGTTTGTCAACGAGTCTTAGTTCCTGAACACCCCTATTTTGCTCTAAAACCTTTTGAAGCTCATCTCTTTTCAATAGTTCAGTGATTGCTCGTTCACCGGAATGTGAAACCGATGCAGCGGTTGTTTTCTTTCTCTGATTATCTGGTAGTGCTTTCAAAAGATTTTCTTTCCAAAAACTAGGACTTGCAATAATAATGTTTTTTATATTGTTTGTTTTATCGTATTCGGCAATTTTGATGCTTATTTCTTTGTAAAAATCATCTTTTGCAAAGTGTTTTTCTTCTTTTTTCTGCACGTCACCACTTATTTTTCCAAGTAATTCATAGCCCTGTCCTTTTAGCTTGGCAAAATAGGCCTCTTCCCTATCAAATACAACCAGTAGGATGTTCAAAGGAGTTGCTTTTGTCGCTTCTTTTAGTTTTTCTAATTGAAAATTGAGCCAATTGGATTTTATTATTGTAAAAATTGAATTTATTTCAAGATTGAAACTATGGTGATTGCCTTTTGCAACTTCATCAGGACATTCAGTTATCACTCCAAGAATTTTGAGAATTTTAGAATCCGATGAAACCTCGATTTTTTCAACCTTTATTGAAAGAAACATGGTTTTTCTAACTACTTTCATATTTCTATCGGATGAATCTCCAATCTTTATTTTCCTCTCGGTTCGTCCTTTAACAACATCTTCAGGCTCTATAATCTGACTTAAAGTCCATAGATCATCAAGGTTTTCGATTTTCAGAGTCACCTCTTGTTTTTTCAAATCTTTTTTGAGTATTTTCATGATTTAGAGTTAGTAAGTTTCCTTTAAATGTTTTACCCAATTCAATATTCTCGAAAACCAATAAATTTATATATTCTGCGCACAGTATTTTACCATATGCATAAAAGAGGACAACAAGCGAGCGCAGGAGGCGCAGGAATCCTTATAATAGTTATTGCGGCAATTTTAGTTATGTACATCTTATTTCTTCCCCCTGACGAAAGAGCAGCTTTACTAGGTGAAAATGACACCAGCAGTATCAATGGTGAAGAAATTACTTCTTCAGGACATAATAAAACTTTATTGAAAGAACACATTGGTAGATTGGATTATTTAAAATCGGATTCAAAAGAACATGACATACCTGCTTTTAGGATTTACTCTCAAAAAGAAGGTACTGTGTTAAAAACTCTTGGATCATTGTATGTAAGAAATGGTCTTGGAAATGATAAGTTCTACAATATGACTTTCAAAATAGACGAATCGTTAACAACAGATGTTAAATTGTCATTTTCTGTGAAAGACTCTAAAGGACGATTAGAATTATATCTTAATGGTCATGAAATATTTAATGGTTATTTGAGTGAAGGTACACCTGCACCAATTGATTTGGGCAAGGAACTTTTAGAAGATGTAAATGTTTTATCTTTTAAAGTTTCAAGTCCTGGTTTGGTTTTCTGGAGAACAAATGAATATGCTTTAGAAAACATAATGTTAACAGGAGCAGTACTTGATATTTCTCACAGCACAAGCAGACAATTCTTCTATGTTTCTAAGGAAGAACAACTAAACCTAGAGGAAGTGAAATTAAAATATTATCCCACCTGTAGCGCCAAAGAAGTCGGTCCATTGATGATATATCTTAACGGAGAAGAAGTGTTTTCAGGAGTTGCAGACTGTGGAATTTACAATCTGTTGATATTGGATAAAAACATTATTTTCGAAGACAAGAATGAATTGGAATTTGTTGCAACACAGGGTTCATATTTCCTTGATAGAGTTTCTGTAAATGTTGACCTGGAGGAACCATTATACCCTGTGTTTTACTTTGAACTGGAAGAAGAGTTCTTTACCGGTGACAGATTGGATGATAATTACAATGTAACCATGCGCTTAAGATTTGTTAACAATGAAGAAAAGCGATTAGAATACTTGATTAACGGTTACAGAAAACTCATAAGAACTGAAGAGTTGATTTATGACAGGTTACTTAATGATTATGTGGTTGAGGGAACGAACTCCTTAGAGCTCATACCAAAGACTGAAGCAGACATTGTGGAATTAAAAGTGTTTTTGGACGAAGAGGAGTGAAAATGATTCTTCTGAATCACGAGGTGGGATAAAACGATAGGTTCTAAATTAAAGGATAAAGCAGTTGCTTCGTTTAAAAAAAAGCAGGATGAATGGAAAGCTAAATTAGCTTTGAAAGCATATGCGGCAGGTGATAAGCTGGGTGGAAAAGGTAGTGCAAAAGCTAAACCTGTAAAATCTCCGGGTGATAAAATAGACAATAAAGTTCAGAAAACCAAGAATTATTTGTTAGATAAACTTAGAAAGGGCAGAAATGCATATCATAAACATAAACCATCAGGAATAGGTATATTTTTGATAGTTGCATTGGCATTATATGCTTGGGATGCATATTCTGGATTTAACACTTCTCCAAGTGCAATGGGTGTTTTGATGATAATATATGCAGCTATTTCAATCATAGGCGCATTCTTATTATTTCAAACAGGCCCTTCATTGGATTCTATGAAACTGTTCGGAGTTTCTATAATGGCTTTATTAATTCCAAGAGCTTTTGTGTATGCATCTTCATGGGGAGCGATATCTCCTGATTGGGCGTGGGTGTTTGGAGTTTTGGCAGCGCCTTGGTTTTGGTATATTTATTCAAAAGAAGAATACAAAACCCCTGCTATTGAGGGTTGGGGAAAATTGATTATAGTGTTTTTACTATTGGTTTTATTGCTAAAATTATCTGACTATTTACCTGCGTCAAACCAAATCGGAGACACTCTTGATCCTAAATCCGGTTGGCAAACTTTCAAAGACAAAATCATAAATCCTGCTGAGCACATAGGAAAAGGTGTATCACTAATTGATAAGCTCAAAACCACTTTAAATCAATCTTTAAACATGGAATATTTCACAGGACAAGTAGAACAAAATAAAGACGAACCGCTAGGGGTTTATCTAGAGGATTTAACGCCGACAGAACCTATTTTTTATGAAAAATGGCCTGTAGTTGTTTGGGCCACTTTAAGTGGAAAAAGTTTTGAAGATATAATTCGCGTTGACATTGGTTGTCATGCAAAAAAAGATGATTTGCCAATCATGGCGGGTGAAGTGAATCCTAAAAAAGTAGAGTTGTTTTTTAACGAAGAAACAGGTTTGCAATGCACATTTGATAGTTTACCGAAAGGAAATTACAAAGTAGTTTTTACCACCTCATTTGATTTTTCTACTCATGGATATATAACCTATACATTCGTTGAACTTGAAACAAAAAGAAGGTACTATGAACAGCGCATAAGCATACACGATGATTTAAGCATACCTAGGAATGCTCAGGCAATCTACACCAATGGTCCTGCAGCCATAGGTTTAATGTCTCATGCTCTTCCAATAACTGTAAATCCTGATGGTTCATTACCGCCTTTTGGTTTAACATTTGCAGAAGTGTGGCAAAATGGAGATATAAAAAGAATTAATACTTTAGAAGTACAGGTTCCTGAAGAAATACAACTTGAGAATTGTGTTCCGGAAGCAACATTGAAAGCCGATTCTGATAAAGGAACCGATGTTCCTAAAAATTATGATGTTTATGAATTTAAGACAGTTATAGGTAACGAAGTAAAAATGTTTACAACCATAACATGTGATATGAAAATTTCCGATGTTCCTTCATTTATGAATTCAAACTTAAAAGTCGTCAAAACATTTGCAGTTAAGGCCAATTATAAATATATCATGGACAAATCAGTTTCCATTAGAGTTGAAGACGTATAAAAATGATTAAAAATAAAAAGTATTTTTTTTGGATGCCTTGGATCTTGCTATTAATATTGACTTCCTGTGGTCCAGGAAATAATCCCTACCTAGAAAACTATTACACAGGTATTAAAGGTGTGGAAATGGAGTTCATAGGCAACAGTCCTCCCGATGAAATCTATGAAGGCACAGAGTTTCCATTGGCAGTCTTCATTTCAAATGAAGGAGCATTTTCTTTAAATGGGTCATTGTACAAAGGAACTTTGAGCTATTCATTCGATCCTTATTATTTATCCGTTAAATCAGATTCTATTTCAAAAGCCGATCTTGTTGTAGAAGAACTGTTCGGTAAATCATACACACACCCAAAAGGTGGTATTGGAGTCTATGTGCTACCGTCTTTTATGGCTGAAAAAATTGCAGGTCAGAGAGAAAGCCCTGATACTGATTTATTTATTTCAGTATGTTATCCTTACAGAACAACTCTTGCAGATGAAGTGTGCATTGACACATCTGATTTTGTGGACGTTAGAGAAAAAGTTTGTGAAGTAGAAAATAAAGTTTACACCAGTCAAGGAGCGCCACTTGTTGTGACTTCCGTTGATGTTGGTAATAGAAAAGATGGTTCTTTGATGAGACCTTCATTTCTTATAAAGATTGAAAATAAAGGTTCAGGAATGGTGTTGGCGCCCGTTGAAGAAAAAGATTTGTCAGAGGCCTGTGAGCTTCAGAAAGAAAGTTATTATAAATCAAGATGGAACAGCGTTAAAATAAGTGCAGAATTATCCTCTGAAAAGTTAACCTGCATTCCTGATGAAATACATTTGAGAGACGAGAGAGGATTTGCGACTTGTTTTTTGGATGGTGGTGTTTATGGCGGAAATCTCAATTATTATTCTTCATTGGTTGTGAAATTAGATTATGTTTATATGACCAGCATATCTAAAAAAATCGAACTAATAAGATCAGGCATTCCAACCTATGATTACTCAACCGATAGTGGCAACTGTCAATATTGGCAAACCGATGTTGGAGGTGGAAACTGCATTGATAATTGTGCTCTGTGTGCTCAAGGAGCTAATTTTCCCTTCTGTGATATAGTGGATAGTGATTGGGATTGTAGTTGTGGCGCAAATGAATGTTTAAGTGTGATTGGTTCCAAAAAAATTGAGGAGTGGTTAGGTAAACAAACAGAAGTTGAAATTGAGTTTGCCAATGGCAATTGTATTTTTGGTGCAGTAAGTCTTTGTCAACCGGGCAAGTTTTGTTGTGTAAAACAATAATTTTAAATAGTCAAAGAACCTGAGGTAATTTTATGAAAAAGAAACTTTTTATCGTCACACTCATACTCTCTTTATTTATGATCTCTGCCTGTCAAAATCAAACAACAGGATATCCTAGTGATCCTGAGAGAGATCAATATTATAAAGGCTCTGAAGGAGTTAGAATGCTTATTCAACCAAATTCTCCACCTCCAAGAATATACTATTATAGTGATGCACCAACGGATGATTATAATTCTTTTACAATTGACATGGATATTCACAATGTAGGAGCTTCGTGGACTAAAGGAGGTCTATATGTTTCAGGTTATGACCCTGGATTAATAAAATTTGTAGGTTTTAATATAGAGAAAACAGGCGGTGGAATATTTGAAAATTGCAGATTTAATATTAGAGATTTAAGTTGGTCTAATGGTATATCTGGTTTTTATGGATGTAATTTTGGTGATGGTGGAGGTTTCGAAATTGATGGTAGTGGTGTTAGAGTAAATGATCTGTTGGATTTATTCGGAATTTGTGAAGATTGTCCTGAAATAGATGTTAACTGGGACAAAGATTCAGATTCATGGAACTTTAATTTTGACTTCTCAGCTTTTGGTTTAGACATTGATATGTTGCATCACGGAAGAGCATTACTGATAATTTTAGATAATATTAGATTTGACAGGTTCAATGGAGAAACATTCCTGCTGGCGCCCGATAATTATGATTATCCTGGCGGTGAATCAACGATTAAATCATTTGTTGGTTCTGTACAGGATACTTGGCCTGAAGGATTGGATGAAACAGATGTCACTTTTATGATTACTTCATGCTATGCCTACAGTACTTTTGCAACACCCATTGTGTGTGTTGATCCTGCACCATTTTCACAGAATGAAAAGGTTTGTTACCCTGGTCAAATTGAATTGAAAGGCAGTCAGGGAGCACCGGTGGCAGTAACGCGTGTACTGCAAGAAAACACTCCTCGAAGCATAATATTTACGATAGAAGTGCAGAATGTTGGAAATGGACGAGTGATGTACGTAGGTGATCTTGAACTGTGCAGTCCTTATTATCCAGGAAGATTGGGTGTTGAAAGCCTAGATACAATTATTCTCGGAGACATAAGCATGTCTGGCAGCAGTCAAAGAATGAAATGCACGCCCAATGATCAGATTATAAAATTAAGAGACGGCAGAGGACAAATAACATGCATCTATGATCTTGAGTATGCAACGGCCAAATCAGCCTATAAAGCGCCACTTCTAATTGAATTATGGTATGGATATACTGAATCACAGAGAAGAAACGTGCAAATAAAGAGAGTTAGTTAAAAATCCAGTTGAATCTAGTAAAATAACAAAATTAAAATAATTTTGAACTTTAAAGATAATTAGTTTTTAAAATAAAAAAGTTTATATAGTCAAAAGAGAAAAATTACTATATCAGGAGGCCATTAAAAATGAGGAAAACCTTAATTTTAACATTCGTATTGCTATTGATTCTTGCATCATGTACAACAAACACTGTGACTCCATCCAATGAAAGAAGTTTCATCGGAGGAACCATTGGCTTATTAGTTAATTTTGTTGAGTCTGAGCCACCCTATGAAGTTACCGATGGGGGTGAAATGCCATTTACGGTTTCAATAAAGCTTGAGAATAAAGGAGAAACTGAAATCAGTAGAAATGATGTTTTGATAAGTCTGAAGGGATTCGACGCTCCAAGTTTTGGAACTTCTGCTTCTGCGTTGGTGAATCAACACCCAACCGAAGACATATTAAAAAATGATATAAATCCTGATACAGGTGAATCGATTAATTCACCACCAGTATTTTTTACTTTTTCAGATTTGAATTATGGTGATTCTTTGGCAGGAAATAGCGTGTTTCCGTTTGTTGTTGATGTTTGTTATAAATATCAATCAAAGGCAACATCTAAACTTTGCATAAAAGAAAATGTGCTTAGTTCAACCGATGATGTTTGCATTGTAACAGGTCCTAAGGAAGTACAAAACTCAGGTGCTCCAGTTCAAATAATTAGTTTTGATGAATTTACTGCAGGCAAGTCTGCTGTTTCATTTTCATTTAAAGTAAAGAATGTGGGAAATGGATTGTTATCGAGAGCAAGTTCTGCCTGTGATCAAACAACCGTTGCCAAGGATTATGTTAAAATCTCAGTCGATACAGGTTTAAGTGGATTGACTTGTAGTGGATTGTCTGGCGGAAATTCATTAGGAACCGCCTATGTTGGTGAAGTTAAATTATCAACGGGAGAAAGACAAATTAGATGTACTCAACAGTTAACACCCGTTGACATGGTTGATAAAGTAATGATTGTTGACATGGTTGTGGATTATGATTATGAAGAATCAACTCGAACAGATGTTTTAGTGAAACACATTTAAGAATACAAAATAGAAAGAGTAAGAATTCACAAAAATAACTTTCGATGACAGTGACATAAATGCGTAAAAAAGTATTAGTAGTAGATAACAGAGAACATTATAGATTCTTATTAGAAACATATTTTCTAATTAGAGGTTTTTCTGTTAGAACTGCAAAAAATGTGATGAAGGAATATCAATTCTTAAAAAAGCAAAATCGAATTATGAAACTTTTAATTTGATAACAACTAATTGTTCTATGCCTGAAATGAATAGTTTAGAAATGTTGAGTTTATACAATCAAATGTAGCACCCTGTAAAGTCCGAGAATGATTATTATACTCCTGTTGTGATGATTTCTCATGGTAGAACAATTAAATCCATTGAAGATATTCATTATTCTAATTTATTAGGTTTCATAAGAAAGGAAAACGATGAGAACGCAGTGATGTCTCAACTTGATAAAATAGTTTTAGGTTATTTTTCAGGCATTAATTATTGATAATTAATTACTGTTAATAAGAACAAATTTACTCAAAAGCGCTTCTAATTGGATGAATTCATCGCTTCCTTCAACCATTCTAAATTCTGCTTCACCACATTCTTTGACCATTTCAAGTTTCTTTTTGTCATCGATAGTCAGAGTCCAAACTTCTTTTTGAATTTGTTTAATTATGTCAAGGCCTGCGAGACCATATTCTAACATTGTTTTAAGAAGTTCGTTCTTGGCTTTCAAAAAATCTTTTTGTACACAAAAGTCCAATACTTGTTTTACTTCTTTTGGACGTGCAACACTGGCCATATCATATATGAGTTTATCAGTAATTTTTTTATCAAAAGCAGCAGATGTTTGTAAAACATTTTCCACTCGTCTACAATCACCGCCTGAAATTTCATATAATGCCTCTTTAGCAACAGTGTCGATGCTTAACCCTTCATTTTTAGCAATTTTATCAATTATTTCAAACACATCTTTCTTTGGTAAAGGTTTGAACCTGAAAACACTGCATCTTGATTGTATAGGATCAATTATTTTTGAAGAGTAGTTGCAGGATAGTATAAATCTACAATTTTGAGTGTAGTTTTCCATGGTTCGTCTAAGAGCTTGTTGTGCTTCTTTTGTAAGTGCATCACATTCATCTAAGTAGATTATTTTAAAAGGAACATCTCCAATGGATCTGGTTCTGGCAAAGTCTTTTACTTTATTTCTGATAACATCAATTCCTCGTTCATCAGAAGCGTTCAACTCGAGAAAATTTCCTGCCCAACCTTCTCCGAATAATTGTTTTGCAATAACCAATGATAAAGTAGTTTTACCAACGCCTGCAGGACCTGCAAACATTAAATGAGGCATATTTTTTTGAATAACAAAGGCTTTAGTTCTTTTGACTATATTATCTTGACCTCTAACTTCAGAGAAGTTTTGCGGTCGGTATTTCTCAGTCCAAATAGCAGTTTCAGCCCCCATATTGTTAAAAAACAATGAGCTTTCTTTTAAAAACTTATTGTTTAAATCAATCAGAATAAGCATTATTTAAGATTAAAATTTAAAGATAAAAATTATTTAATTCAGACAATATCTTCTTCTGCAACAACCAAGAAATCGCCCATTGCAATAACTGCACTGAATGGAATAAGGATTTCGTTCTCCTTTGTTTTTTCCAGTTCAAGTTTTTCTGTATAAGAAGTTGGGTTTGCTAATACCAAATGGATAAGCTCCCCTGAACTCGTTTCGAAAATAATGTCCCCTACTTCACCGAATTTTTTTCCAGTTTTGGAAACTACGGTTTTTCCTATTAATTGTTTTGAAAATTTTTTCTCGTCTTCAGCCATTTAACCACCCGAATAATGATTTTTAATTATAATTGTTGAGGGATAACAAGTATTTAAAACTTTTGTTTTTTCCTCGATAAACCCATAATCTCATTCCGAAGAAATTTCAGTTTTTCTCACAAAAAGTTTATAAAAAGAGAATTCAGTGTTAATTCTATGACTTCATTAATTGCTTGCTTATCAACAGGAAAAGGAACCTGGGCTCAACTGAGTGAAGTGATTAATGGAGCTGAGTGGGAGCAAATATTCTTAATAACAAATGAGTTTGGAAAAGAAAAATTTGCAAAAGGAAATGCAGAATTGATGGTCCTTGATTTGAATAAATCACCTGATATTCTTTGTGATGAGATAGTTGCTTCTTTACATGGAAAAAATATTGGAATGGAAGTGGCTATAAACATCACATCAGGCTCAGGAAACGAACACATGGCTTTATTATCTGCTCTTTTAAAGCTTGGACTGGGAATAAGATTTGTTTTTTCAAAGAATGGTAAAGTTGAAGAGTTGAAGTTATTTAGTTCTTCTTTTGGCTAACATACAATCTATAGCCAGATCCTATGCCTGCATCTTTGACATTTCCAAAAACCTCTTCCATATGTTTAGAATATGTTTTGCCGCCTTTGTTGTGTCGAGCAACCAATTGTAAAAGGCCGTTTTTCTTTAAATTTTGAAAAGATTCTTCAATAAGTCTAAAACACACTTTTTTCCCAGCTACTTGCGGTGGATTTAACAGGATTGTATTAAAGTTATTCTTTATTTTTTTAGTTCCGTCAGAGATGATGGTTTTTCCTTCTAGGTTGTGTTTTTTGAGGTTTTCTCTTGTCAGAAAAACTGCTCGTTGGTTGACATCACTGAATGTAACATTTGTATTTGGAAATAATTTTTTAACATAAATTCCGACAACACCTATGCCACATCCAAAATCAAGAACATCCCAATCGTCTTCCATTAATAGGTTCTTCAGCAAAACTTCTGTTCCCTTATCCAATCTTTTCTTTGAGAAAACACCTGAACCAGAAATTAATTTGAATGAGAGATTCTTTATTTTTATGTCAATCTCTTCAGGCCTCAAATCAGATGTTTGTTCTTTGGAATAATAGTGTGGCATTTTTTATTATCTGTTTTTGTTCACATTATTTTTAATAAATGGAATACGAATGTATCTGCAACCCTAACAGATTCATTATCTTTGAATTCTAAAATAATACATCTGTTTTCGCTCCTAATAACATTGTTTTTACTTTTTTCAAAAGATATGACCACTGTTTTTTCATTGGCACTCTCGCAGGTAGCATAAGGCATACCTGTTATTGGTTCATTCAAAGCACTTGCGGTGGGAATTTTAAGAACTTGGAATCTGGTTCCAGTAATTTTTGAAACCTCTATTCCTGCCAGAGCCAATTGTGAACTACTATCGCCAGGAACTGTTATAATGATGTTTTCAGGTCTTTTTAATAGAATTATGTTCTCAATATCAGGTTCTACAACCACATCTTTCAGGTCTCTCGGATGATAATAAAAAGGGATATTATAGGGAACATTGCCGATTTGAATTTGAGTATACCATATTTCTTGATTTTCATCGTAGAAAAATTGAAATTTATTATAGTCATTTTCAACGTATTTATTATCTTTAATGATTTTTTCAACTGCAACGAATCCAAAGAATAGGATTATAACAACCAATATAACCAGAATTCCCCAGAGATCATTCTTTTTTTTAGTCATTCATAACACCATATATTGTATAAACCAATAAATCTCTTAACTTGAAGAATTCAAATGTTTGTCCATTTAGAATAATACAGTTGTCTTTGACTTCTACTGAAGTTTGGTTAGAAACTTTAAGATATATAACTGGAACGAATTGTGTTGCATTTTCACAGCCAATAATTGGCAACAGATATAATTCCGATTCTTTGGTTTTAGAATTGATAATAATTGTGTTTAAACTTGTTTGTAAATCTTTTCTTATGGTGTCAATGTATAATAGATTATTTATGTCGCTGTCAGGATCAAAAGTTAGGTATATCATTGGTTGCGAGAGTGGAGGTGCAATCTTGCCGGTTATGTTTATGCTCTCAATTGTTTGTGGTAAAAAGTTGAACGCCATTTTTTCACCGTTTATTTTAGTTATAAAAACATTATTTTCATTTAGAGTGAATTTATAGTCATTATATTCCCAGGTTTCACTGCCTCCGCCACCTATCAATACTCCCAGCATGCTAATAAACATCAGAAATACAAGTACAAAACCCATCCAAAACTTTTTTCTTCTTTCTTTTTTAGAGTCGATTCTTTTTAACATATTTTTCTTAAAAAATAGTTTCTATTTAAATAGTTTTGTTCAAAAGCTTTATATAATTGCATATTCTATTTACTGTTTATGTTGCCTGATAAGGAAATAAAAAAGAAGTTTAGCCCTGTTTTTTGGAAAACTCCTGAAAAGTTTTATCCGACAGAGGTTTTGAAAGAAAAAGGATTTTCTAGAAAGATGTGTCCTTCTTGTAAAAAACCTTTTTGGTCAACAACCAATAGAAATGTTTGTGGTGATCCTGCCTGTAGTAAAGAATTTGGATTTATAGGCAATAGCCCAGCAAAAAAGAGCTTAGGATATGTTGAAGTGTGGACTGAATTTGCAAAGATGTTCAAAAAGTTTGGTTATACACCAATAAAGCGATACCCTGTCGTTGCGAGGTGGAATGCGACAATGGAATATACTAATGCTTCGATAGCAGCATTTCAACCATATGTCATTTCTGGTGAGATTAAACCACCTGCCAATCCTTTAGTAATACCTCAATTTTGTTTAAGATTTAGTGATGTTGATAATGTTGGAATAACCGGAAGTCATAATACAGGTTTTGTTATGATTGGACAACACATGTTTGTACCGCCTGAAAAATGGAATCAAAACGAAGTGTTTAGACATATTCAGACATGGGTTAACAAAGGAATAGGTTTACCTGATGATGAGGTTACTTACCATGAAGATGCATGGGCAGGTGGTGGAAATTTTGGTTGTTGTATGGAATTTTTCTCCAGAGGCTGTGAATTAGGAAACCAAGTTTACATGCTATATGAACAAACAGCCAGAGGCCATAAAGAGTTAGATGTTAAAGTATTGGACATGGGCATGGGTCAAGAAAGGAATGCATGGTTTACTCAAGGAACCAACACAATGTATGACGCAACTTTTCCAACAGTTATTAAAAAACTTAAACAAATAACAGGTATAAAAATAGATGATCAATTAATGAAAAGATTTGTTCCTTATTCGGGATTGTTAAATCTTGATGAATCGGAAAACATTGATGTCAGTTGGAAACTAGTTGCAAAAAAAGTCGGGATGGATGTTAATGAACTAAAAAAACAAATATTGCCAACTGCCGCTCTTTACTCAGTTGCAGAGCATTCAAGATCTTTACTGGTTGCATTATCCGACGGGGCATTACCAAGTAATGTTGGCGGTGGATATAATTTAAGAATGATTCTTAGACGAGCATTGTCTTTCATTGATAAATTTGGTTGGGATGTTTCGTTGAATGATTTAAGTGAATGGCACGCTGCTTATTTGAAAAAGATGTTCCCGGAATTATCTGACAATTTGACGGACGTAAACGAAATATTAAATGTTGAGAAAAGAAAACATTTTGAAACTAGAAATAGAAATAAACAGACAATTTCTCAAATTATTAAGAAAGATGTTTCCGAGACTAAGTTAATAGAATTATATGATAGTCAAGGAATAATGCCTGATGAAGTTGTTGCAGAAGGTTTGAAGTTAGGAAAGAAGATTAAGGTTTCTGAAGATTTCTATGCAAAGGTTTCGGAAAGGCATGAAAAAAAAGAACAATTAACTCAAACAAAAAAAGACGATGATTTGGATTTGAAAGATATTGCTGACACAGAAGCCCTCTATTTTGATCATTATGATTTTACAAAGTTTAAAGCGGTGGTTTTGAAAATAATCGGAAACAATGTTGTTTTGGATAAGACTGCCTTTTATCCAACTTCAGGTGGTCAAATCCATGATGCTGGATTCCTTAGTCAAATTCCTGTTGTTGATGTTTTCAAGCAAGGCGGAATAATTGTTCATGTTTTAAAAGAAAAACCTTCTTTCAAAAAAGGTGATGTAATTAGAGGAGAGATTGATATTGATAGAAGAATACAGTTAGCCCAACACCATACAGGAACTCATATTTTGAATGGTTCTGCTAAAAAGGTTTTAGGGAGTCACATTTTTCAAGCCGGAGCTGCAAAATTTGTTGACAGAGCGCGTCTGGACATAACTCACTTTGATCAACTAACTCAAGATCAAATTAATAGAATTGAACAAACTGCAAATAATGTCATACAACAAAATCTGCCTGTTTTCAAATCTTTTATGTCAAGGGATTTGGCCGAAGCAAAATTTGGCATGACTATTTATCAAGGAGGTGCTGTACCTGGTCGAAAACTTAGAATTGTGGATATTAGTGGTTTTGATACTGAAGCCTGTGGTGGAACTCATTTGAATCTGACCGGTGAGTGTCAACTATTAAAGATTTTAAAAACTAATAAGGTTCAGGATGGAGTTATCAGAATAGAATTTGTTTGTGGTAAGGAAGCCCATAAGCACATTGAACAGAAAGGAGAACTATTGGCAGATTTATCTAAGATTTTGAATTGTAAAGAGGATGAAATAGTCTTTCGAACCGAAGAATTATTTCAAAAATGGAAGAGGGCCAAGAAAGCTGTGAAAAAAAATAAAGAAATATCTGTCAATGACTTTTCTCTGACTTCTAAGAAAAAGTTTTCAGGCGATGTTGTTGGAAAAGCTTCTGAAATATTACGAACTCAGCCAGAACATTTGGTTAAAACAGTTCAAAGATTTTTAGATGATATTAATTTAGCAAAGAAAAAGTTAAACATTAAGTAGCATTTCTTCTTTGAATGCATTTGCACAATGTTTGCAGCAGAAAGCTTGTTCTTTTCTTTTGATAATTTCTTTATGTCCGCCTTCATATATTTTAGATCTGCAATGAATACATGTTGAAAGCTTTGTTTGAATTGCTGTTTGAATAATACTTCCCAATTTTCCAAGCACTATTTCAACGAATTCTTCGCCGTTTTTAGTTAGTTCATAGCTCTTTTTATCTCTCTGTTCTACGCATTTACATTTTATGAATTTATTTTCTTCCAATGATTTTAAGAAAGGGTAAACATGACTCGCACTAATGCTTTGTTGCATGCCGCTTTCAAGGTTTTTTATTATTTCATAACCGTGTTTAGGTCCATTACTTAGAAGGCTCAAAGTATATAGTTTTACGACGCTATTTATTTTTACTTTCTGCATCCTGATAGAAGTATGAAAGTTGTATTTAAAAACCTATCTGATTTAGAATAAAGGAATATTAATGATATTAATAGCTATTAAAGTATTCCCATTCCGTAAACTATAGTTTCGTTCGTATCTATTCAATAAGAGTAATATTTAATAAAACAAGGCGACTAACAAATATATCTTTTGTATGACAGAGGGGTTTATGAAGAAAATGGGATTGGAAACATATGTCATTACTGCTTTTCAAGCAAAACAGAGACCAAAAAACGCCGACAAATATGGTATAGATTATAGTAAAGGCGCCCCAAATAGAAATCTTATTCGAGGACTTGAAGAATATTGTGAAAAAAATTCTGCAAAAATAATGTATTTAAGTATGGATGGTATGGATGCCAGTGAACCCGCTAGAAAATTCGCCGATAGATTTTTTAAAAATAATCCGGACGTTTATTATCCAAAAGATAGGAACATCAAATTAAATAAAAATTGTATTGTATCTGATGATATTGTTCCTCCACAAAATATGGATCCTGCAACCAGCAGAGATAGAATTGTTCAAGCAGATCAAACAAGAATTTATGCTCATTCTAAACAAAGATTAAAATCTATTGCTGCAGGAAATGGTCGTTTACCAAAATTACTAATCACAACAGGTGCTTGTACCCATCCAAATTATAACACCACCAATCATAAAGGAGACATGGCTAAAAAAGAACATAAATATGGTGCGGTTGTAGTTGAAGTTATTGATAAAACTTATTTTAATGTCAGACACATGCCAGCCATGAGAAATGGAACATTCGTTGATGTTGGAAATGTTTATAATGGAAGTCAACCAATTGGAAAAGCAAATGTTGAATCGATTACTTTTGGAGACATTCATTGGGGAGATCATGATTCGTATGCAATTCAGGCAAATGATGAAATGATAAAATACTTTAAACCAAAAAGATTATTTTTACATGATTTTGTTAATGGACATAGTGTTAATCCTCATGAAAGAGATAATTTAATTACTCGAATTCAAGCTTTTGAACAGGGAAGATTAGATATTAAACAAGAACTTTCATCTGCTTATGAAGAATTAGTCAGAATTGCTAAAAATAATCCTGAAGTTGAAATAAATGTAGTTTATTCAAACCATGGTTTTTTTATTGACAGATATTTAGAAAGTGGTCGTTTTATTCATGAACCTTGGAATGGAAAAATTGCATTTAAACTTGCCGATGCTATGGTTATGGGACAAAATCCTGTTGAAATAGGATTAAATATGATGGGAAAAATTCCCCCAAATGTTCGGTTTTTAAAATTAAGAGATGATTACAAAGTCTGGGGTTGGCAATTAGCAAGTCATGGACATAAAGGAATTAGTGGAGCAAGAGGGAATGTCAAAAGTGCAGAAGTTGCACACGGTAAAAGTATTACTGGACACACTCACGCACCAGAAATCATGAGAAATACAGTTATTGTTGGTACAAGTACAAGATTAGATTTACCATATACGGATGGTAGTTCTAGTCGTTGGCTTGCCGCAAATGCAGTTCTTTATGAAGGAGGACTTGTTCAATTACTTCCATCTATTAAAGGCAAGTGGTTAGCAGGTTTATAATTCAAATAGAAAGTTCAGTAGTTAATTTTCAATAAAAAGTTGTTCTGATTATTGGTTGGAACAACCCATAGTTTCTTTCACAGATATCTTCCAATCCACAGGCTCCAGAATTACAATCAGGAATTTCCATTTGTGGACAGTAATGTCTTGCAGACCAAGCAAAAGCATCCACTGTAGGAATATCTTTTCCAGAAAGCTCTGAAAGTTTTTCAAAAACCAAATAGGTTGCAAGTCTAATGGAGTCAACTTCTGTATCAGCCATGAAAACTCTATCTTTTAATTCTTCTTCAACATGTTGGTAAACCTTAACCATGCCAGTTCTCAAAGCAAGTCTCATCAAATGATAGTCAACTATTGGTTTAAGATTTTCAGAATCCTTTATTTCCAAGAAATGTTCTGACCTATTAGAAAGAACAACTGAAACAAGCATTGATTTTTTTCTAAGTGAATCTTCCATGTAACCAGGAATAGTATCTAATAATTCTAAAAATGTTTTCAACGGTTTTTCTTCTGCATTGGCCATGTAGACTAATTCATCAGGGGCTAAACCATCATCAACCAGTTTTTGTCCATAACCTTTAGCAAGTCTTAAATGATCTTCCAATTGAGGCATTGGAACATTCCCGTCATCATCTCGAAACCAATGCTTTACGTCAGATAGTTCCATTGTAGACATTCTTGCAGGCAAGAAGAAATCAGGATCTTCTTTTAAAGCTCTCATTGAAGATGCCATCAAATAATCAGAACCTCGGAATTCTTTTCCATTAATAATACCAGTCATCGGCTTCAAATATTTATTACCATCATCATACCAGAATCCGAACTGATGTGACTGCGTACCTAAAAAATATGATATTGTCATTGAAGGATTGGCTTCATTTATTGCAGGATAAAGTTTATGTGATTCTTCATAAAAGTTAAAAGGTTTTATTTCATCGAAAGTTTTTATCTTCTCTGCGATTTTCTCTACTTGTTTGAAATCAATTTTTTCAGTGGCGACTTCTAATTTAAATTTTTTAAGTTCTTTTTTCATCCAATCGGAATCGCCTAAATGTTTGTTGGCTTCTATTAACGTCTTTATAAGTTTCTCATGTTCCATATTAAACATCCAATTTCTTATTAACAGGTTTTCCGAATCTCAATCCATCCAAAGAAGTAAATATATCCATGTCTAATTCGATTGCAAGTTTTCTTTCGTTGTTGGTTCCTGGAGAAGGAGCAATGAAGAAAAAAGCATCTGCTTTTCTTAGTTGATCCATTTCTAAAACAATACACTGTTTTTCGCTTAGTCCGAGTCGCTCCCAATTCTGAAGTGCGGAATGAGGCACAAAAGGTATATAACCAAGCTTTGAAATTTCAATACCGGTCTTCACAGCTTTCATAATATTTTTTTTCCTACCAAAACGGGTTTTTGCAGAATAGGGTCCTGCAACGTATATCTGTAATTTCTCAAGACCTATGGCGAAAATACCTTCTTTTTTAACTCGTTCTTTGTAACCAGGAAATTGTAAACATTTATTTACTGCTTCGTCAAAATCCTTTGCATTGGGCCAAACATTTTCAACACCTTCATGAATTAAAAGTTCTTCGGCAGAAGAATAATGCCTAACATATGCTTTACCACCTTTATCTCTCATAACTTTAGTTTTGAGTACTTCACCATTTGTATCTTTGAAAAACAAAATATCCCACGGCTTAAGCTTTGAGAAATCCTTGGTTTTGTCCTTAGGATCCGGAACTCTAATATCTATTACTTTTCTTCCAGGCATTCTCATTTCTTTGAGATGCTCAGGCCATATTTTGAATAATTTGTATTCAACCATTTTAAAGTTTTAATTTTTTAAATCCTTTTTTTTCTAAGAATTCTATAAACTCTTCTTCATTCTTAAAAATCTCATCAAATTGAATTTCTTCAAAAGGTCCTGTATAGTGAGGTATTATTCCATAAACATTTTTACAGTTTTCATGAGCCTCTTTAACTTCACTAGAACCACCTTGTGTGAAAACAGGTTCAGGAATTAACATGACAACATCGTCCACCTGATCAATAAACCAATCAAGATCTCTTTTGGTTGTTTGCCAAGCCTGTACATCGTTGAAATCCTTGCTTAGTTCGACGCTCCTTGGATTAAAAACCACATAGTATTTCTGCAGTAGAGGAATAAATCGATTGACTCTAGCTATGTTTTCAGGTTTCTTTAAGTTTGACATTGGAAAACTAACATATGCTTTTTTTACATTTGGTGTGAACATTAAATGATACAAAGTTGTTTCAGAATGAGTGCGTGGAATAACAAAAAACGGTTTTTTCATGTTTTGAGCAATGCTCTGGGTCATCATTACTTCAACATTTTGCCAGAATAGAACTTCGTTTAGTGAAATTTTTTGTTTTGACCAAGCAGGATGTTTATCAAGTCTGGCTTTGGTTCTTAATTCGTAGTCTATTACTGTGACAAACATATCAGGATTTAATTCTTTTATATAATACCAATTGGTGGCTCTTTCAAAACCCTTATTCCAAAAAAAAGTTGCGTGTGTATCTATGATTGAGTTTTTTTCATGTTTGATTTTACTCAGGATTTGTTCATATACAGCGCCATTTGCCATGTCTTTTGTTACCTGTGCGCAATTCAGAATTTTAGTATGATCATAATTAAGTTGATTTATTTTATTGAAGTAGCCTAAAAACATTTTTCCAACGGAATGAATATTAAAGTCTTTTTTATGTTTATCAGCTAATTTTTTTGTTTCATGCAAATAACCGGTCGCATCTGATCCTGATATTCCTGTAACAAATATTTTCATAATTTCGCCTCTTTACAATTTTTGTATGAATAAGAAAATAGAATAATATTATAAAGGTTATCTTTAGGTGTGGTTTTGAATGACAAATTTTAAATAAATCATAAACAATCCTTTTTTATGAGCATTCTGAAAAACTTGACCAAGGTCAGAAATGATTTAGGTAAAAATGTTAAATTAATAGTTGTTACTAAAAACAGATCTGTCAGAGAGATAAATCAAATTTTATATTTGGGAGTTAAGGAGATTGGCGAGAGCAAGGTTCAAGAGGCCAAAGAAAAGAAACCTCATGTTAAAGGTGAAGCTAAATGGCATATGATTGGACATCTACAGCGAAATAAGGTAAAAGAAGCCGTAGAACTATTTGATATGATTCAAAGTGTTGACTCATTTAAACTTGCTAAGAAGATTGATGGTCTGTGTAAAAGCAAGAAAAAAGTTATGGCAGTGCTTGTTCAAGTCAATATTGCTAAAGAGCCACAGAAACATGGTGTTAGCGAAGAGAAAACAGAAGCAGTTATTCGTGAATTAGGAACTCTACTCAATATCAAAGTTCTTGGTTTGATGGCCATGGCTCCTACTGGAAGCGATAAAACAGTGAAATTCTATTTTCGAAAGATGAAGAAATTATTTGATAACATCAAAGCAAAAAACATAAGAAATGTCGAGATGAAATATTTAAGCATGGGAATGACCAATGACTATGGAATAGCGGTTCAAGAAGGAACCAACATGGTTAGAATAGGAACAGCCATATTCTCTGATAAAGTAAAAACATAAAAACAAGCAAACATTGCTCAAATCATGAAACATAAAAAACTGAAATTTTTTTATGAACATAAATTCATAGAGGTGAATTTATGAGACTAAAAGAATTTCAACAAAAACTAGCTGAAAAAAAGCTTCAAGGGGCATTATTATTCTCAAAAGATTCAAACTTTTTTTATTTTACACAACAAAAAATGGATTCAGGCATGTTATTCATTCCCGCAAGAGGAAAACCAACTCTATTTGTTAATAATCTAGAACACGTGTTAATTTCAGTTAATAAAATCATATACACTAACCCTTCAAAAGATTTGAAATCTTTTTTCAAGAAAGAAAAAATACAAAAAATAGGTGTTAATAATTCTTCTCTAACACTTAAGCAGAAAAAAGTGTTTTGTCTGGGAAAAACAAAAGACATTGGAGACATAATTCAAGATTTGAGAATGCGTAAAACAGACGAAGAAGTTAGCCTCATGGGAAAGGCCTGTTCATTAACTGAGGAAACTCTGAAGAAAATAGTTTCGAATTTTGATTTCAAGACTGAAAAAGAACTTAGAAAGTTCATAAACGTCGAAGCTGTAAAGAAAGGTTGTGATTTATCATACGAACCAATTGTTGCAGCTCATAGGAACTCAACAATAATACATTATGTTGGTAATAAGAAAATAACAAAAGGATTCTTGCTCATAGACATGGGCTTTAAATATAAAGGCTACTGTGCAGACATAACTCGAATGTTATACATTGGGAATCCAAGCAATAAAGAATTAGATTCCTATAATGAGCTCCTAAGAATTCAAAGAAAAGTTATTGATATGATAAAACCAGGAATTAGGATATCTGAATTAGAAAATTTTGTTAGAAAAGAAATGGGTGAGAAAGAAAAGTATTTTGTTCACTCTTTAGGTCACTCTTTAGGTTTAGTGGTGCATGAAAAACCAGTTATAAGTAGACTTGTCGAAGATAAATTAGAAGAAGGTATGGTAATAACAATCGAACCAGGAATCTACAGGCGATACGGCATGAGAATTGAAGATGATGTTTTAGTAACTGCAAATGGGAGAAGATTACTAACTAAATTTCCAAAAGAACTAATTATAATACCAAAGTTTTAAAAAACCCCGCGCAATTCTTAAGAGCATGGGATCAAAAGAAAGTCTTAAAAAAGCGATGTTTTCGTATACTTTAGATTCTAATGATACAGAAGAAGAAAACAAACTACTAAGAGAAACCATTAATCAGTTAAAGATAGAACTAGAAAAATTTCGAGCTCCAGCATTACTTATAGGAGAATTAGTGGATTTACAAGAAGGAAATGCCATTGTGAGACTGCCCAACGGAAATAATTTCTGGGTTGAAATAGCTAATTCTGTTAAAAATCTGAAACCAGGAGACTCTGTTCTATTGGAACAAAAAAACCTGACAGTAATAGATAAAGTAAGACTTTCTAAAAAATTCAATGTAGAACAATTCGTGATACTGGAAAAACCAACTATCTCATGGAAAGACATAGGCGGACTACAGGAACAAATCGAAGAAATAAAAGAAGTAATCGAGTTGCCTTTGAAAAGACCGGAATTGTTTAAGAAAGTAGGCATAGAACCTCCAAAAGGGATATTATTATACGGACCTCCTGGAACTGGAAAAACATTACTGGCCAAAGCAGTAGCTTCTTCAACAAACTCCACATTTATAGAAATAGTGGCTGCAGAGCTGGTTCAGAAGTTCATTGGAGAGGGAGCTAAAATGGTTAAAGAAATATTTAACCTTGCAAGAAGCAAAGCACCGTCAATAGTTTTCATAGATGAATTAGACGCATTGGCTTCAAAAAGAATAGATGTGGGAACTTCTGGTGAGAGAGAAGTCCAAAGAACATTCATGCAACTCTTGGCTGAGTTGGACGGATTCAAACCACTGGGTAATGTAAAATTAATTGGTTGCACAAATAGACATGACATACTAGATCCTGCAATTATGAGACCAGGAAGATTGGACCGCTTAATAGAAGTTCCAAACCCAAATATTGAAGGCATAAAAGAAATTTTCAAAATCCATACCAGTAAAATGACTTTGGATAAAAAAATAAACACAGACAAAATATTAAAGAAAATGAAAGATTTCTCAGGCGCAGAGATTAAAGCGGTCTGTACAGAAGCAGGATACTTTGCCATAAGAACCTATAGAACTAAAATAATTGAAGAAGATCTGTTGAAAGCAATAATCAAAGTCAAAAAAGAAGAATCAAAACTAGGAACAGATTTCCTAAAAATGTATGGATAATTTCTTAGAGAAGATTTTTAAACAAACAATCATTGTTTCTATTGCGTGCAATGACCGCGTGAACACCCGCTGAGCTTCGGCAATGAAGAACGGAAGTAACTAGGGAGCACGTAATTTTCTATTGAGAACCAGTTTTCTTAATTTCATGCATTAAATGATAAATATTCTTTTCTATTTTTTCAGGATATTTTATGTATGATAAAACCACGTTAGGCTTTTTATCATCGGCAGTATGGAATGTAATATTTCCTGCATTACACACCCTGTCCCATATAGATATATCTACAGAAATGTTAACTATTTGATTGTACGGAACAGACTGTTTTTTTACCGCAAGAAATCTAAATTCGCTCAGTACATGCGTTTTAAAAAGATAATAGTT
>JBDRGV010000051.1:0-73702 GCA_043817405.1 archaeon
TCTAAGATGGAAGGTGCTCATCGTCCTGCACAGCTTTTCATTTTCAAGGACAAGGATTACAGGCCTTTGAAGGATAAAGTTCAGGTTCTGTTGTAATTCCGACATTATATACTATAGTACCGAAATATTTATATACTTATTAGTGTTTACTATACACGAAGTAAGTAAAATTACTTTATTGCTCGACAAGGAAACGAGTCGGGCTTTTTTATTATTCAAGTAAGTGTATTAAATACAATAAGTGAAGGTGAAACAAATGAAAACAAAAACAGAGTTTTTGAATGTTCGAAAATCGAACAAAACCAAAACAATGCTAACAGACTTATACCAACTAACTATGAACGCAGCCTATTTCGACAACAATAAAGACGAGATGGCAACATTCGATCTATTCATCAGAAAACTACCAAACGAATGGGGATTCTTCATTGCAAACGGCATAGAAGATGCAATCGACTACGCCACAAACATTAAATTCAGAAAAGAAGACATAGAATACCTAAAACAACAAAAAAAATTCAAACCAGAATTCTTAGAATCACTAAAAGACTTCAAATTCAAAGGAGAAATACACGCTGTAAAAGAAGGAACACCAGTATTCCCAAACCAACCAGTAATGAGAATAACAGCCAAAAGAACCCAAGCACAATTCATAGAAACGACACTTCTAAACACAATAAACTTTCAAACAATGATTGCAACAAAAGCAAACAGAATTGTCAATGCAGCAGGAAAAGCAGCAGTCATTGATTTCGGACTTAGAAGAGCTTCAGGACCTGATGCAGGCATGCTGGGAGCAAGAGCTGCGTACATCGGTGGAGCAGTTGGAACAAGCAATGTCAAAGCAGGCATGGAATATAAAATTCCCATCAGCGGAACACACGCCCACAGCTTTGTGATGAGCTTTCCAACAGAGCTAGAATCATTCAGAGCATACGTCAAAACATTCCCTGACAATTCAACTTTGTTAATAGACACCTACGATACAGCCCAAGGAGCCAGAAACGCAGCAATAGTTGCAAAAGAACTAGAAAAAAAAGGACATAAACTAGGTGCAGTCAGATTAGACTCAGGAGACCTGGCAATATTATCAAAGAGAGTTAGATTTATTTTAGATTCTGAAGGACTTGACTATGTTAAAATTGTTGCCAGCAATGATTTGAACGAATACAAGATTGACAATCTAAAACAAAAAGGCGCAAAAATCGATGGTTACGGCGTTGGGACGGAAATGATAACTGCCAAACCAGTTTCAGCAATTTCAGGAGTTTACAAAATCGTTGAAGACGAAGAAGGTCCTAAAATCAAACTTTCTCCAGGTAAGAAAACATACCCTGGAAAAAAACAAATTTACAGATTCACAAGTGATGAAGGATTCTACATGTACGATATGCTAACATTAGAAGACGAATTCGAAGACGGTATTCCACTTCTAGAACAGGTAGTCAAAGACGGAAAAAGAGTTAGTCCTAGAAGAGACCTTGAAGAAATCAGATCATACGCTCTTAACTGTGTTTCTAAACTGCCAACTCACGTGAAGCAACTCAGAGCAAGTGGTCATAGCTACATGGTTGGTGAATCATTCGGATTAAGAAATTTAGTTGACAAATTATCTGAACAATATGAAGTGAAAGAACAAGTAGTTAGAAAACCGTACATCGAAACAGACAGCACATACGCATCACAACAAACATGAGGTAAATAAAAATGGAAGTATCAAAAATGAAATTTTTGGGACATCATAATTTAACGGAGGTGAAATTATGAAAGATAAAATATTATTTTGGAATGTAGACACACAGTACGATTTCATGAGAGATGATGAAACTTACAAAGGAAAGTTACCTGTACCTGGTGCTAAAAAAATTGAAAGGAATTTGCACATGTTGACTGTAATGGCACAGCATAATTTCATACAAGTGATAAACACAGGTGATTGGCATACAAAAAATTCTAAGGAATTCTCAGACAATCCAGATTACAAAACAACTTTCCCACCTCATTGTTTACAGAACACAAAAGGTGCAGAGTTTGTTCCTGCAACAAAACCTGAAAAACCATACATTATCAGTTGGCAAGATGAAGATTTCGATGCTGATGAAATATTCAACAGACGAAACATCGTTCTGTACAAGGATGCTTTCGATGTGTTTGACGAAGTCGATGGAACACCTTGGGCCTATGAAGTATTAAACATTATAGACCCTACAAGAGTTTTGGTTTATGGTGTCGCAACTAATTACTGTGTTGATTTTGCAGTCAAAGGTTTGCTTGAACGAAAGAATGGCTTTGAAGTTGACGTAGTAACCAATGCAATGAAAGAGATTCCAGAATGTAATTTGGAAGATAAATTCAAAGAATGGGAGGATTTGGGTGCTAATCTGATGACACTATCTAAAGAAGGATTTCTTGAGTATAATAATCCTAAAAACCCATATCTCGGACTAATATGAAAAAAACAGAGGAATGAAAAATGAAAAAACCTAATAAAATAATCATTCCTGAAATAGATGTTGTTCAGGTTCAAAGAGAAATTGAAGATTTCATAATTGACACAATTATCAATGCAGGTTCCACAGGAGGCGTTATTGGACTTAGTGGAGGTGTTGATTCAACCACAACTGCTGCTCTTGCAAAGAGTGCTTTTGACAGGTATAATGAAAACAATGATAATAAATTAACACTAGAAGGTTATATTCTACCTTCAAAAATAAATAGTCCTGATGATGCAAAAGATGGTGTCGCAGTTGCAAGAACATTAGGAATTAATTATCAGGTTTTAAGCATTGATCAGCAAATTGAGAGCTATAAAATCACTAATCCTGAAAGTATTTCTAATAAATTTCACAAAGGAAACCTCACTTCCAGAATCAGAGCAAATATTCTTCATTCAAAAGCTGCTTTTGGAAATAAGTTAGTTATTGGAACTGGAAATAAAGATGAGGATTTCAGTTTGGGATACTACACTTTATTTGGTGATGGTGCTGTTCATTTAAGTCCTATTGGTAATCTTTCTAAACGTTTTGTCAGACAGATTGCAGAACATTATGGTTTTGAGAATATTGCTAATCGTGAACCAACGGCAGGCTTAGAAGCAGGACAAACTGATTTCAAAGATTTGGGTTACAGTTATTTCTTTGTTGAAATGCTTTCTGAAGCTTTGAAACAAGGTTTCAAATATAAAAATATTGTAGCCAGTCCGCAATTAAATGATGTGTACAAGAATGATTCTAATAATTATACTAAACAATATGACAAGCAAAAGTTCAAAACCATAGAAGATGCAATAGAGGATATTTATCATAGGCATGAAAGTGCCATGTTTAAAGCAGATATTGTACATCCACCGATGGCGCCTGTAACCTTGATTTATGATGGTGAAAAAAGAAAAGATAAATCTGAAATTAAAAGAAAAGGTTACGAACCTCCGATTCCAACAACAGACATTATTATTGAATACAAAAACGGTGTGAAAGAAGGTCTTGTTTTGATTGAAAGAAATAATCCACCCTATGGTCTGGCTATTCCAGGTGGCTTTGCTGAAAGAGGAATTACTTTAGAACAAAACGCCATAAAAGAAGCTTTGGAAGAGACTGGTTTGAGTATTGATATAGAAACTCCTGAAAGACCTTTATGTGTACATTCCAATCCTAGCAGGGATCCTAGAAACCATATGATTAGCGCTACTTACATTGCCAGAGGTCATGGAACCATTAGGGCTGGCGATGATGCTGCAAAAGCAGCTCTTTATTCAATTCCTGAAGTTAAAGAATTACTGAAAAAAGATGCTTTTGTTTTTGATCACGGACGAATCATTGAGAAATATCTGAAACATAGAGGTTTATATGACTAAGCAATTTAAGAGATTAGGATTCATTGGAAGGTTCAAACCTTTGCATTTAGGAGCTTCAGCAGTACTCGAAGGATTATGCAAAGAAGCAGACGAAGTAATAATTGGAATTGGTAGTTCCAATAAATATAATCTTCGTAATCCGTTCACGGCAGAAGAAACTGAAGATATGATTGATGCATACCTTTCTCCCAATCATTCAAACTATTCAATCGTCAGAATTCCTGATTACGCACATATTCCTAAATTTAACAATGGTAATGTGTGGACAGAGCATGTACTCAAAGAATTCGGTTCTTTAGATGCTTTTGTAACTGGAAATGAGTATGTGAATAAATTGTTAGAACCTCATTATAAAATTATTCATTCAGCTGAATTTGTTCCTTTTGAAAAAAGAACCAGATTGAGAGCATCAGCCGTTAGAGTTGAAATGGCCAGAAATGGTCCTTGGCAATCAATGGTTCCTGAAGAAGTCAAAGAATACCTGCAGAATAATTCTTTGATTAAAAGATTCAAGAAAGAATTTGGATTGGAAACCATCAGCAAACTAGTAACTGATAATTACTTTATGGATGAAACTAAAGATAAAGAAAAAATTCATACAATGGAGGTATAAAATGGGACGAATCGGAAACTATGAAATCATAAAACAAATCTCCGAAGGCGGATTTGGCAGAATATACCAAGCAAAACATATCTTTCTTGATGAGTTGGCTTGCATTAAACAGAACAAGGAAGATACCGATATGGACATTCAAATTCTAAGACAAGAAGCTAAATTATTATGGAAACTCGATGAGTATCATTCAATACCTTCTGCTAAAGATTTTTTCAAAGTGGCTAAGGGAAGTTACGCTTTAGTTATGAGTTATATCGATGGAAAAACATTGGATGAGACTATTCCTAAAAACAAGAAGATGAATCCTGAAGATGTTTGTTGGATTACTGAAAGATTACTTGGTGCATTGCATTATTTACATTATAATGGAGTTATTCATGCAGATGTTAAACCTCAAAACGTGATTATTGAACCTAAAAAACATGATATCAAATTGATTGATTTCGGTTTGTCATCCTACATGCCTAAGAGTATTACTAAACCTTTAGGTTATACTGAAGTTTATGCTGCTCCTGAATTAATTCTTTTGAAACCACCAATTCCTGAAACTGATTTATACGGTGCAGGCGTTGTCATGCTTACGGCTCTCGGAGGCGATATTTACACAAAGAGTTTGCCAAAAACTGTGCATAAAGACATTGCAGATTTTTGCAACAAACTCTTAAGATATGATCCTAAGGAAAGACCCAACTGGGATAAAAATAATCCCTTATTGGAATTATCAGATATCAGACAACATGTGTTCGGAAGAAAGCATGTTTCTGAAGCCTAGGATGAGTTAGAGCTAGCGGTAGCTCTGGAGGTATAGAAAATGTATGGATGGGGTAGCGATACCAGCACATGGAAAAAACCAGGCAAGTACAAATATGACTCTGCCAAAAGTCCTTACTTGGATTCACTAGCCAGCAAATCGGCTGCAAAAGGACCACGAACATATAATATCGGAAGTGAACCAAATATGAAATTAGTCAATCCAAGAGGAAGGGATATTTCCAGCGATAGTGAGAACCCTATAATTATAGGTGTTGATGTAACCGGTTCGATGTCTACATGGCCAGCTGAGATTTTTGATAGGTTGCCATTGTTTTATCAGACATTGTCTCAGTACAAAGATGACTTAGACATAAGTTTTGGAGCAATAGGTGATGCCTATTGTGACACATATCCAATTCAGGTCAATAGCTTTGGCAAAGAAGTTAATTTAGAAGAACATTTGAAAGCATTGTATCCTGAAGGTGGCGGTGGCGGACAGAATAAAGAAACCTATGAGTTGTTTGCTTATTATATTTTAGAACATTGCAAGACTCCTAAGGCAAAATCTCCTTTCATGTTTATTTTTGGAGACGAAGATTTTTACAAAACTGTCAATCCTAAACAAGTAGAGCATTACATCGGTGATAAATTAGAGTCGCCAATGAAATCAAAAGATGTTTGGGATAAACTATTGCAAAGGTTTGATTTGTATTTGCTTCATAAACCATATGGTTCCGGTAGTGATGACAAGGAAGTAGTTGACAGTTGGGCTAATGCAATTGGCAGACAACGAATTGTAGAGTTGCCTAGCAAAGAAAGAGCAGTTGATATTGCAATGGGAATTGTTGCTAAGAAATGGGGTAAGTTTTCTGACTTCAAAGATAATCTTAGCGCAAGACATGATAGTGATGGAGTTAAGGACTCTGTTTACAAATCAATTGCATTTGTTGATGTTGACAGCTCACCAAACTCTGTTGTAAAAACAACTAAGAAAGGTACAAAGACTAAACCATTGAGCGAAATGCCTTGATGATTTAAAAAAATAATTTTTGTGTGGTGAACATATGCAAAGAGAAAACTTGGAAGAAAAATTAAACGAAACACATCTTTGCAGGTTCACCAATATTTTTTATGATTATAATATACAAACAGGTGAATTAACATGAAAAATGCTAAAGCTATTGTAACCATACCACCTTACGCTCCTTTTGTCAAAGAAGTTGTAAATCATCCTATTGTTTCAGGTCTTAGATTAAATACTGTTATGCCTGTTAATGAAAGTCTTGAAGATGTTTTAGGAAGATTGTATAAAGAAACTGAAAGTGCTGGTAAAGATTTATGGATTGATTTAAAATGCAGACAGTTGAGAGTTAAAAATTTTGGTGTACCTCCATTTACAGAAATTGAGTTGACTCATAATTTAGAAGTTAATACTCCTGTAACTGCTTATTTTTCTGATGGTGAAGAAAGCGCCACTGTTTTGAGAGTTGACGGTAATAAATTAATCATGCAGGAAGGTCCTAGAAGAGTTGTTGGTCCTGGCGAATCTGTTAATATCCCTGATAGATCTTTGAAGATTGATGGTTATTTAACAGAGGTTGATAAAAATTATATTAACGCTGCTAAAAGCATTGGTTTACATAATTATATGATTTCATATGTTGAAGGCAAGGAGGATGCTGGCAAAATTTTGAAGTTGGATTTTAAAGCCAACATAATTGAGAAAATCGAATCTTTGAAGGGTCTTAATTATGTTATGAAACATTGGGTTGGTAAAACTGGCCTAATGACTGCTCGCGGTGATTTATATGTTGAAATGAAATTACCCCATCAAGTAATTGAAGCAGAAGAAATGATTATTGGCAAGGATGAGAACGCTGTTGTCGCTTCCAGAATATTCAGTTCATTAAGTCAAAGTTTGGAACCAACTTGCGCAGACATTGGCGATGTTGATAATCTTTTAAGAATGGGCTATCGAACTTTCATGTTTGGAGATGATATTTGCATGCAGAGAGATTCAATAATGAGTGGCCTAAATTTATTCAAAGCAATGGCTAAAAAGTACGAGGTTGGAAAATGAATGAAGAACAGTTTATTGGAACTATTATCGGTTGTGCCATTGGTGATACTCTGGGCATGCCTGTTGAAGGCTGGAAGAAAGAACAGATTGCAAGATATGCTGGAAGGATTACAGAACCTCGTGATCCAGTTATTGTAAAAGATAAAAATGGTAAAATTGTTTATGGTGATGAGTTCGGTTATCTGAAATATCATACAAAATACATGAAAAAAGGTGAATGGACAGATGATACTATTTTGACATTGGCAATTGCTGAAGCGATCGCTGAGAATGGTTTGGATTTGGAAGCAATTGCAGAGTACCAATTGAAAGAATACAAGTCCAGAATACAAAAAGATGGTTCTGTTAGAGGCGGTTTTGGAAGAACCACTATCGGTGGTTTTGAAAACATGGAACGAGTTCGCAAGGGTGCAAAAACAGGTGTTGTTGGAGGACCTGGTAATGCTCCTGCGATGAAAGCAGGGCCTTTGGGTTTAGCTGCCGAATCTGAAGAACATATGATTGACCGTTATGATGATCGAAGGACTTTTTTGACAAGTGATTATGTTAAATTCGTCGAAGATGTTGCTAAAATGACTCATCTTGATCCGCGTTCAGTAAGGTCAGGAGTCATTCAGGCAAATGCTATAAACAATCTTTTGGACGGGGCTAACAAAGGTACTTTCATGACAAATATGTATCTGATTACCATGAGAGAAGAAAAAGTTCCTAAACATTACAGTTATTCATCCGGACCTTCTTTGTTTGATAAAATAGGTTGGGTCATGACACATGCACATGTTTCTCCTAATGTTGCTCACAAAAAATTAGGAAGTTCTAGTTTAGTCACTTCATCGTATCCTTTCGCTGTTTTCATGTTTCAGAAGTACTGGGATAATCCAATTGAAGGTTTGATTGAAACTGTGAATTATGGTGGCGATTGTGATACAACTGGTGCGATTTACGGTGCGCTTGCAGGTGCTAAGAACGGCATGATTTTTCCTAAGGAATGGGTTGATGTTTTGTATGAAAAAGAAAGATTGATTAACGCAGGAAAAAACCTATGGAGGCAGAGAAATGAAAAAAGCATTGCTAATCTATAAGAAAAGCAAGTATGATATCCAAAGAAATTCTCCTGACAAATACATAAGAGACTATGCTGAGTCTGATGATGAAACTGCTGTTGCGAGCAGAGAACAGCATAAAATCCATAAGGATTCTTTGGAAAGAGTCATTTCTGATTTAGATAAATCTGATTTTGATTATCAGACAATTTATAGAGCTGATTTTGACAAATCAAAAGTTGATGATCATAATCTAGTGATTGCTTTTGGTGGCGATGGAACTTTTTTCAATGTGGCTCATTATATTTATGACAGACCTCTTCTAGGTGTTAATCCAGGCACTAGCGTTGGTTTTTATTGTCATGCAAACAGTGATGATTTCCATGAAGTAATAAATAGTATTGATGAGCAACCGATTACAAAAGTTCACAGATTAGAATTAGAGTTGAATGGAAAAATCATTCCTGAGCAGGTTTTGAATGATATTTTGATTGCAGATAATAATCCTGCAGCTTACACCTATTATTCTGTTGAAGACCATGGAGATGTGAATATCAAGAGGAGCAATGGTTTGTTGGTTGCAACTGCTGCTGGCTCTACTGCGTGGATTCGAAATTTGAGAGGTGCAGTATTGCCTTTAGAATCTCCTTTAATTCAATATCATCACAGAGATGTTAATAGTCCTTTCTTCATAACTGATGGATTAAAAGTTAAATCTTATTCTAGACAGGCAGATATATATGTTGATGGTGATCATTTGATGTATCCTTTTAATTTGGAAAGTGAACTAGTTATTAGAAATGGTAAACCTTTGCATATAATTGGCGAATTTACTGAGAAGAGAAGAAAGTATTTTGATTAGTATCGTCTGATTATTTCTTTGTATGCATTAGCTATTTTATTCATTTTGCTTCTTGGGTATATTGTGTTGGCTAATGTTTTTCCTGTTAATGGTTTGTCTGATCCAACTCCTGCAAAATGATATCTTATTTCTCCAAGTCTTGAATGAGAGCAATTATTATCGAGCATCGCCATCTGCATCCATTCCATATCTAAGAAGTCTCCGCCTGCATCTAAGTCTTTTTCTAAGTTTTTCTTCATTTGTCTTAAAACTGATACTGTGTTTACTGTTTTTCCTTCTAATGCATCTTCACCAATTTCATTTTGAAAAATAGTCCATGCACTTGTATCATCAATAAGTTGATTGTAGATTGGAATATCTTGTACTTCTCCAGATAATATTTTCTTTTCGTCTAGAGCTGCAAATGGCACGTATATTCTGCCCACTTGATATCCTTTGTCAATTATTCCAATTTTTCCGTAGTGAAATATGTTTATGTCAATTCCTGGAAATTCAGAGTTTGATATTAGAAATAATTGTTGTAATAAATTCTTTGCTTGGTCTGCGAATACATAGTCAAAGTTCATTACCGGTTTTTCATCGATTTTAAATACACGATGATTTATAAAATCACTTTTACAATCCGCATCCATTTCTAAACCATCTATTGATAATGCCTGTAAAGGTCCAAATATAACGTTTAATTGATTAGTATCTTTTATTGCTTTTTCGTCAACATAATGAAACATTAAATCCACATTGTCATAAGCTAAATCTACGAATCTTCTGTTTGCTTTTGATCTTTGCTGTTCATAATCTTTTATTGTTAAGGGAATTTCTCTGTTTAGCAGATATTGTAAACCTTTATGTAAATCTTCATCTCTTAATAGTCTAATGTCTCCTCTTGAGTTTATGATATGAAGTTTATTATTAAAGTAGAAATGTGGTTCTGTTGATTTTTTTGGTTGGTAGAAGTATTTTTCATATAAAAATGTTAATTCATTTCTTAAAAAACCGTTGTGAATAACTATTTCACCAATATTTTTGAGTTGTTCTTTTCGTGTTTCCATATCAGGATGGGCTATTCTATCGTAAATATAATTTCCTAATTGTCTTTTATCCATTAAATCTGTTAGTTCCATAATTTCTCCTCTTTTAAATTATGAACTTCAAAAACTTTTTTTGTTTTTGTTAGTTCCATTATGCTTCTCCTGTTTCGTTCGAGTAAAAAGGTTTTTCTTTACCAAATTCTTTTTCTAGAAATTCATCTGCGTTTTTTTGATTGTTTAATTCAAAATCAATTACATCTATTTCTGATAATGCATCTTCTATCATGACGTTTTTGGCCGCCATGTAAACCGCTGACGCAGGTTTGTAAATACTCCAGCTTAAGAATTTCTTTATGAAAGGATGGTTTTCTAGTTTTTGTAAATAGTTTTCTGCTTCGTTTATGTTTTTTGAAAAATGTTTTTTTAATGTGAAATATTTATTCATGAATTTCTCGTTTTCAAATTCTAGTGTTAAGTCGTCCAAGTATGTTGTGTCAGATGGTGTGTGTCCTAGGTTTATTCCTTTGTATTTCAATGGTCCCGTCATTTCAACTTTTATTTGCATCTTATTTGTTAGGAATGAAACTTTGTTTAAAAAGGTTTATCTATCGTCGAGAAGAAAGTTTATTTTGCTGCTGTTTTAATGGCGTCCACTATAAATTTTAGTCCATTTCCTTGATAATCTCCTTGTGGTCTGTATTCCCATATTCCTAGTTTTTTTGGCTTTGCTTTTTTTATCATCAAAAGAACAATATCTGGCGATGCACCTGTTGAACCGGATTCATGCGGATAAATATTTTGTATTTGATATTTTTTATCAAAGCAATCCACATCTATATCAAAGTGATTTGCTCTTGTGAATTGTCCGTACAAGAAGTCTTCTATGTTTTTTCCGAAGTAATGTTCGAATTCTTTTGATGTGTTAAAATAATTTTCAACTGTGATGTTTTTTATGTTTTCTGCGACCCAATCCATGTATGAGGCGTAGTTGTAACTAATGTTTTCATCTATGTTGATATAATCAGAGTGATAATCCAGTCTTGCAACACGATCTTTTTTTTCGTATAATGTTATTGCACCTAGATGGCTGGGACCTATTGCTATTAATAAATCAAATTCTTTGCTTGTTTTCAGAATTCTTTTTCTCTCTTTTTCTATCATTTTTATTTCTGAGTTTGAAACTTTCTGGGAAAAAATATATGGCATTCCTTCTAAACGATCTACTTTCATTGTTAGTTCATATGGTTCTCCAACAACTGCCTCGCCTAAATCTTCAATGTTCAATCCTGCTGTCAGCTCTAAGATTTGTTTTCTTACAGGAGAAGTTACTTCAGGAATATATTTAGAAATACAAGCTAAATAATCAGTATCATTTATAGGTACTTCTTCTATTGGAATTCCTATTAAGCCTATTTTTTTCCTCATACAAGAAAAAGGGAATAAAGAAAGTTTTATATGTCTTTGTCAAGATAAGCTGTTGCCTGCTGTTTCATCAATAAGTATCCGTTTCCAAAGAATTTTGTTCTAGATGGTGTCAATACTTCTTTTATACCTGTGCTTTTTAAAAAGTCTTCTAAGCATCTCTCTGATTTTGTTATGATCTCTACTGGTTTTAAGCCACTTAATCCGTTTATCAATAAAGCCACTTGTCCTTTCACTATTTCAGAATCTGAAGTTCCTTGATAAGTTATAACTCCATCCGAGAATGTTGCATGTATATAGGTATTTGTTGTACAGTTATTTACCCTATTGTTTGGGCTTTTATATTCACTTGGGAAAGGTTTTAATTTTTCCCCTAAAGATATCATTTGTCTGTAGAATTGATAAGGATCTATTTCTTTTAAAGCATTGAGATTTTTGCTTTGTTCTTCTAAATAATTACAATAATCATTTATTGTTTTCTTTTTTTCAGACATTTTAAATGGAGAAATGGTTTTTTACTTAAAAAGTTATTTAGTTATTTTCGAAGACTTAGAACTATTTGTAGTTGGTTTTCGTAAAAACCAATATGTGTTGTATGGTAATCTTCTGATTCTTTTCTCATTGTTTTTGATTTATATAAAAGATTTTTTTTCTGAACAACTTTTTTGTTAATTAATTTTTGTTCAATATTTGGGAATAATTCAGGCGCTTTTGCTTCGTACCATAACATTATGATACTTGTATAAGAAAGATTTGGAATTCCCGTTATCTTGGCTCCAACATAATCTTCTTTAATAAATTTCAAATCTTGTAATTCATCTAGAGATTCTATTTTCTGAAGTTCAGGAATGTTTTCTCTTAGATAATTGACTCCTTCTGCTTCATATTTTTTAAAATGTTTATCAAATTTACTCATTTTATATTAGATTGCACTATTTATTTATAAAGTTTTTGATTAGTTGTAACTTAATAGTGGTAAAATATAGAAAAGTTTATAAATGAATCAATATTCATATTCTATAAAACATCATAAAAAGAGGTTATAAAATGGGAAATATAATAAACGACGAATTAAAAAGTCAAGGATACAATCTAAAAGAAAGAGCATACGTGATAGGCGGCACAATTGCAGGTGTTGTAGCACCAGTTGTGGCTGCAAGATATCTTATGTTTAACGGGCCTGCTGAAAATTTTATGGGCGAAGCGCTAGCATGGACTTTTTCAGTAGTTCTTAATGCAACTACGATGATAATTAAACCATATATACCTGTTCCAGTATATACAGGATTAGCAGGTTTCGGAATAGGATCTTTAGCAGCACACAATTCTCAACAAAAAAGAATAAAACAAGAAAGTCAATTGGAAAACATAGCACAGGAGAATTAAAATGAGCAACAAATTAAAAGAAATAAGTTACAAACTAGGACTGACAAAAGAAAACAGAATAGAATTATCAGATGTTATGTATGAAACAGCAACAGTTGTTGATAAAGACTATGAAGAGGAAGAAGATAATCTGCCTTTAGGAACTGCTTTAGATAACATGGCCTTAGGTATTGCAATGAGTGAAAACGAAAAGTATAACGTTACATTCAAAGGTGAAAAAACTCATTTTAGTTTTGATGACGAAGAACTTTTTGAAATGTACAAAGTTGGAGATATAGTGACAATAGGTTACAAAGAAAAAAACAAAATCACATCTAACTACGTTCCACCAAACCTTAATGAAAAAGTTGATATAGAAACAGAATTTGCAGGATATCAATTTGTTAATGTGCAGAAAGAATAAAAATGAACAAACTACTAACATTAGGACTCGGCATTGTAACAATAGTTTCACTATATGCTTGTAAAGAAACCAGAACAGAAGTTTCTAACAAAGTATTTTATGATCCGGCAGTTGTTATTAATAAACATTATGAAGAAGCGGATGATTCTACTGCAGTAGCAATTGCAGCAAAAAGTGGCGATTTAACTGCAATAAATCATGACAACCGATACGTTATTAGTTTTAAAGGTATACAATCATTCTTTAATTTAGACGATGAAGAAATCTTCAATCAATTCAAAATTGGAGATTCAGTAAACGTTGGTTACAAAAAAGAATTTAAGGTCACTTACAACAAGCATAAAAACTTCGAAGAAGAAATAAGCAGAGTTATTTTAGGATATGAATTTGTAAGTGTTGAGAAAAAACATTAATTAAAACTTTTTATTTCTTTCCAGACACCATCAACTTTCTTAAACAAATAATATTCTGAAATAAAGCTTTCCTGATTTAGTAATTCATTAGTTTTATTGAAGTTTAATGTTGATCTTGAAATTGTTATGTGTGGTTTGTAATTATCTCCACTAAATTGTTTTTCCATTTCATCGAAATCAGAACTTGCATAGTTTCTTACAACTTGAACAATGTTTTTATGCAATTGAAAAAGTTCATCGGGTCTTGATAATGTTAGTACTAATATATTATTATGAAAATATTCAAAGCTTTGTGTTTTGGTTTTAAAAGGAGTTATTTTTATTTTAGACAAATCACATATTAAGTTTTTTTCTTGTTCAGAATCCATATGAAAAAAACAAAGTGTCGCATGAAAACCTAAAGTTGATGAAACAATATTGTCTTGTTTTAAGATTAAATTAAGCAGTTCCTTATTTGGTCGAAAGCAAGCCACGTAATCCATATTATTAGAAATCTTTTATTTGTTATAAATTTTTTGAATAAATTTATATATGATAGTATGTTTGCTGTTCTTGAGGTGGCATAATGGCTAAAAAAAGAGATTTTCCAACATTCGCAACCATTCTATTAGCTTTGGCAATTTTGTGGTTATTAGGCGACTTAGGAGTGCTAAGTGTAAATATACCCTGGCTTCCAGTAATATTAATCATAATCGCCATAGGTTGGATAATCAATAACTATACAATAAGACAATAATCAAGCAATGATTTATTGCAGAAATAATTCTGTTTTATTTTTCATATAATTATAGATTTGGTTATAGAAATAACCAGTTCCCTGGGTTATAACATCATCTTTGAACTTTATTATGTGTTCTTCTGAGTTCATTATGTCTTTAGGGCTTAAACCGTTTAGAGCAGGTATTAGAATTCCCATGAAGCATTGTGCCAAGTAAACATCTGCAGTACCTTTGAAGAATAATTTGTCATCTATTAGCTCTGCAGAAACATAGTTTTCAAAAGCTTTACTTATTTTGTTTTCTGCTGTTTTTAATTCATCAGGAAAAGGTTCTAGTTGTTCATAATCATTATACATATATGAGAATAAAAACTCCCGACAGTTCATCTTCTTCAGATTTAGATAGTCTCCTTTCTCATTGAGAAAGTTTATTGTGTCATCGATTGTTTTGTTCATGGTAGAAGGAATATTGAGAATATTATAAACCTATTTCTTTTTTTCAGTTTCTTCTAAAGTTTCTTCTTCAATAACTGCTTCTTTCTTCTTCTCTTTTTTCTCCTCTTTGATTTTCTTCTTTATGGCTTCTGCTTCTTCGTTAATATAACCGTGTTTCTGAGCAAAGAAAGGCAGCAGGAAGAATCTGTTGCCAAACCAAAGGATTAAGCCTACAAATATTGCTACTAAAGCATATGGCATGAATTGCAAGTAAAACATGGCCAGTTCATCAGACATTAGTTCGATTGATTTCAGAAGAATTGCTTTAGGATCAATGTCTATCGGAAAATTCAAGTATTTTACAAAATCAACTTTGGCCATTACACCCAGTAAAAAATCGCTTTTGAACAAAAAGTATGGAATAATAAATAGTATGGGCACAAGGGTCAATAGTTTCTTTGACAAATAATCTATTGTTAAAACCAAATCATTGTTTACAAAGAATAAAACCAGTAGAAGTGCAAATAAAAAGTTCAGAATTTGTAGTTTCAGAATAGGATGCTCTTTTTGTTTTTCTTCCAGAAAAGCCTGCCCTTCATCAATGCTTTCATTATAATTTTTTTCAATGGATGGTGTTAAATCCTCAGTAATTCTTTGGATTTGCGACTCTATTACATCTTCAGGCAAATCACCCAATTCCTGCTCCACATAGTCTCTCGCGGTTTCAGAAACAACACCAGTCATATTAGTGCTTATGGCATTTCCTCTGGTTTCAAAATAATCAAGAGTTATGCGCATCATTCCAATTCCAACGATGGAAATGACCACAAAGCCCAAAGCCAACCACAGAACAAGATTTATCGCTTTATTATATTTGTTAAGCCTCTTAGCTCTATACTGGCGTATATTCATTAGTTAAAACTATGGAGTATACTATAAAAAACTTTGTCGACACTTAAAAAAGAGTAATGATTACAATTAAAAGATACATTGCAAAAAAGAAGGATGATTTTCTCTTTTAACACTATCATAACAAGAATTTTTTTTACTTTTATCTTGATTTAAATCACAAATAGAATTATCGTCTAATGCAACAGCAACGTTTTTGTAGCAGTAAGACATTTTAAAATCAGACGGAATTCCTTTTTTATTCTCACAAATTGAAGTATCACCTGTTCCAACTGCTGAAGCAATATAACATCTTTCTTTACCAAGAGCAAATTCAATTTTGTCACAAGTGCTTAAATCAAATGTTTGCTTGCCAACCGCTTCATAACAATAATCTTTGTTACCTTTAATCATGTCGCAAATAGTCGCATCTTTATTTACATTTGCACTCGTGCCAAAACATCTGTCTTTAAGATCTTCATTTTGAACTTCTTCACAAATAGCCAGGTCTCCCTTTGCACCACCTATTTCAGATAAACAGTAATCTTTCTCTTCCAATCTATCAATAAAATTGCAAATTGACTCATTATTTTGTTTGATGGCTATTTCTGAAAAACATATGGTGCCATACACATCTGCCTTTTCGCAAAGTGACAAATCAGAAGTTACAGAACCAAGAGTTGCATAACATTGACTTTTTTGAGCTTTATTTGTTTTCTCTTCACAATCACCCAAATAATGTAGACTTAATATTTGTGGAGAACAACCTCTATAACCACCCCATGCAGGATCTATACTTACTACTCCGCCAATTTCATTGCATTTTGTTTCATCAACATCTTTATAGACAATGCTTACTCCACCAGCATCAGGACAAACATCAGAGCAAGAATATTGTTCAATTAGTGTCAATCCATTTTTATCATACATCCCTAATGTTTTTGGATATCTTAATGGATTAATTTTTTCATTATTAGGATGCACATTAATTTCTCTTAATTGTTCTTGTTCTGCAATAATGTCTTCATCTGTAAGGATTTTATTAGAATTGACTGTTTGACATCCCATCAACAATAACAATAACAAAATAGAAATTAAAAATAAAATTCTTTTATCCATAGTATAATCTAATTATACTATTATATAAAATTATCTAAAGCTTCAATTCAATCAGAAGTCTTCCGGCTCGAAGTATTCCTTTGGATGTTTACAGCATGGACATTCTTTTGGAGGCTCTGTGCCTGTGTGTATGTGCCCGCATTTACTGCATTTCCACTTTATTGGCTTGTCTCGCTTGAAAACGGTTCCTTTTCTAACCATTTCCAGAAGTCTTTTGTATCTTTCTTCATGTACTTTTTCAACAATACCTATGGTTGTGAATAGTCTTGCAGCTTCAACATTTCCTTCTGCTTTTGCTTCCTTAGCAAATGTTGGATACATGTCGGTTGTTTCATAATGCTCGCCTTCCATGGCTGCTTTTAGATTGTTTTCTGTGTTGCTTATTCCCTTTAGAAGCTTGAATTCTTCTTTAGCATGCTGGAATTCATTCACTGCAGTCTCTTCGAAGATTTTAGCGATGTAATGATAGCCTTCTTTTCTAGCTATTTTTGCAAAGTAATCATATTTGTTTCTAGCCATGCTCTCGCCGGCAAAAGCAGCGTTTAAATTATCCTCAGTTTTAGTCATAATTATGCACCTCAATGTTCGTTAATAAGAACTAGTATTTAAGAATTATGAAAAGTTTATATATTAAAATCAATTCCTAGTTCTACAATGACACTAACTATCGATGATTTTGTAAATCCATTATTTGATAAAACAACTCCCAGAAGACATTACATTCCTGCAAGGGAAGAAATTTATCATCTTCTTGAAGACGACGATTTCATGAATGAGGAAGAAGCTATGATGATGGGAGAAAGCGAACCTCAATTCAAAGAGAAAAAAGAACTCGCTATTGAAGGAGTTACAGTTACTGATAATTTCAATCAAGTTGGATATACTTATTGTTTGCTCGATGGAATGTTGTTTGTTAATTATTGGAATAAGAAGGAAGAGAAGAATGTTCGTTTAATTGAGAAGCCAATTAAAACATATGAAGATTTTGATAAATGTCTTAAAGCTGCAGATAGAAAGATAATGAAAAAATATCGTTAAAAAATTAAATCACAATTCTCTCGGCTTCTTTTGGATTGTAAACGTCAAATACAATCATTGCCAAGTTCTTACTGAAGTTATCGTTTCCAGGCGCCATGCAGAGTGTTTTGCCAATGTGATCTTTGAACTCTCCAGAAATATCAACTGTTTCATGGATGTGACCGTGTAAAGTTAAGTATGGTTGATGGTTTTCTATGAAAGAACGTAGGGCTATACTTCCAACATGCTGCGTGTTAGGATTAAAGAATTTTCCATTTGGTTTCATGGCCATTGTTTCTATAATGGTTTCCTCTTCCAATCTTCTGGAAGGACTGGCATAAACATAATCAAGATAGGTGTTGTCAGGTGGCGTGTGAACAACGTATATTGTTTTCTCAGGATTAGTTGTGAATACTCTTTTTTCCAAGTCTTTCTGTATGGAACTTCTTTTTTCTGTTTTTTCAGAGAATGTGAATCTGCGCCAACCATTATTTGTGCTTTTAACACCATTCAATCTATAATTACTATTTTTTCGTTGATCATATCTTTCTTCAAGGTTTTTTGGAACATTACTGAAATCATATTTCTCCCAATCTTTGATTCCAAAAGGAGATATGGGAACATATGAATAACCAGCTATATCAAAATCATTGTTTAGTTTCAATCTCTTTCCATGAATCATTTCAAAAAGATCTTTTCGTTCTTCAAGAATTGGCAGGTTCACTTTGCAATCATCGTTTCCCATGAGAAATAATTTTGTATTGGGAAGGTTTTTCTTTAAAGGAAGCAGTAATTCTGGTAAACGATTTCTTAAAAAATCAGCTTGACCTTCAATAAATTTATCTCTGGGAAAACGCTTGGGAGCTATGTCGCCTCCTATAATTACTAACTCTGCTTTATTGGAAATAGCATAGTCAACTAATTTATTATATTGTAATTCATTCCCGTGAATATCAGAAGTGTAAATGGTTAACATGATATAAGGGAATAAAAAAGATTATTTAAAAGTTGTTTAATTCACAAACTTCATGGTTTGTTTGACTTTTAATTTATCTGCCACTACCATTATTCCTGCGACTATAAATGTGGTGACTGTTATGATTAATCCAAGTAGCAAATCTGAAACAATGTTATCACCTATCAAAAAAAGTTCTCCGTGCCACCAATGATCTACAACTCCAAATATTGCTCCTCCGAGTAATAATTGGTTTAACCATGAATGGTATTTGCTTGTATTCCAAGAAGGAATTTTCTTTCTTAAAAAATAATGTATTATTGCCGCGGTTGTTGGTACTGCATAACAAGTCATATTATCATCTCCATTAGTGTTTTGTAAATAAAATTTTTTCATAGTATTTAAAGATTTTGTTTCAAAAAACACAATATTTATATATAAGTAATGAATATATATTCATAACTAGGTGATAAACATGCCAAATAAAGACGGAACAGGACCAGAAGGAAAAGGGCCAAAAACAGGTAGAGGAACGGGAAACTGCAAAGATGCAGAACCAGTTAAAAAAGGACCAGGACCTTGCGGTCAAGGATTAAAAAAAGGTCTAGGAAGAAGATTTGCAAATAGAGGTAACTAAAATGCCAGGATATAATAGAAAAGGACCAAATGGAGACGGACCAAAAACAGGAAGAAGTAAAGGTTATTGCTCAAAGAAAACCCAATACAAAGTAGTTGAAGAAGAAACAATAGGTAGAGGTAGAGGAGGAGAAGGATTAAGGTTTAACAGAAGCGAAAGACCAAGAAACTATTTCAATCGACAACGACAAAATGAAACAAGTAATGAAGATATTCCACAAGGAGAACTAGAAAATAGAATTGATGGACAAGGTTTAGGGCCATGTGGTCAAGGATTAAAACAACATTTAAGAAGAAGATTTGATTATAAAAACAAGTAATAAAATAATTGAGAAATTTTAGAATGCCAAGACCATGCAAAAGAAGGAGAGTTAGAGGACAACCGAGCTCTTCTTACTTCAAGCCAGCCGGAATAAGGAAAATTGATTTAGAAGAATTAACATTATTGGTTGATGAATTCGAAGCCATAAGATTAAAAGACTTCGAAGGAATGGATCAAGAAAAAGCTGCAAAACAAATGGGTATCTCGCAGCCAACATTTCACAGATTAATTTTATCTGCCAGAAAAAAAATAGCAGATGCAATTGTTAATGGAAAAGCTATAAAAATAGAAGGCGGTAACTATAAACTAGAAAACAATGAACGATAAGTACAAAAAACTAATAATCCTTGGAATTACAGCAATAATAGTTATTCTTTCATACATTTTCCTACGAAAAGTTGACCCTTTTTTATTAACAGAATTTGGAAACAATTTACCACTTCCTTTATTTACTATTATAATTGCAGTAGTTGATGGATTTAATCCGTGCAATCTGTTCATTCTTACAATGCTTCTAAGTTTGATATTAACTGAGTCTCAATCAAGAAAAAGAACCTTTGCAGTTGGTTATAGTTTCATAATGGTTGTTTACATATTCTACTTTTTGTTCATGGCTGCATGGCTAAATGTGTTCAAATATGTGGGCTTCATAACACCGCTAAGAATCACAATTGCTTTATTAGCAATAATAGCAGGGCTGATAAACGTCAAAGAACTGTTCTTTTACAGACAAGGTATAACTTTAATGGTTCAAGATAAATTTGTAGGACCTTTAAAAGAAAGAATACAAAAAGTCGCTGAAATAATAAAAAAAGGATCAATACCAACACTTATCGGTGCATCAGTCATTCTTGCAATATTCTCTTCACTCGTTGAACTACCATGTACTGCAGGCTTTCCAATAATATACACAGGAATATTAACAGGACATTCAATAACAGGATTGGGTCATTATCTGTATCTTGCCTTGTACAATCTATTCTATGTAACTCCATTACTAGTCATAGTAACTGTCTTTGGACTTACATTCAAAGGTAAGCAAATAAAGAAAGAAACCATGGCTTTGATAAAATTCATAGGTGGAACAATCATGCTACTTCTAGGAATAGTTCTTCTATTTAACCCAGGAATAATTGGTGTATAGAAAAAAATAAAAAAAATTAAATTATTTATTCTTCAACTACAGGTTCTTCAAAGTTTTCTTTGTACATAAATCTGTACCATGGTTTCTTCTCAACCATGTTTCCTTCACCATCCATTTCGAATTTCTGAGTGGCTGTTCCTTTGATAAAGCCTAAGAATTTTACAGGTTCTTTTGCTTTTAGTTTTACAGCTCCTGTTTCTTCATTAACATCTACGATTTCAAGACCTTCCATTTTAGCTAATCTTTCTTGGTACATTTCTTGGAATCGATCAATGTTTTGCTGCAGTCTCTGCTGTGCATTTTCGTTTTCAACGTTTCCTAGAGCGTTTTCCAAACCAGTTTGAAGTTTTTCTTGGTTTTGCACTTTTAATTGCTCACCAGTACCATCTTGAAGCTGAGTTTGCTCTTGTTCTTGTTCCATTATAAGCATTGGTTCTCCTTCTCCAACGCCTTCTCCAGCACCTTCAGGAGCGCCTTCACCAGCACCAGTTACTTCAGGTTGACCTTGCGCTATAACAAATGAACTGACTAAAAATAACGCAACCAACATAATTAATATTTTTCTCATATTATCACCCATACTTAACATCGTTAAGCACAGTATATAAAGCTTGTGAAAAAGTTCATTTTCTTAGAAAAATTTTTATAGATTATGTGAGTAGAAGGTTATATGAGAGAGGTGACACATTTCTACTTAGCAGTTATAGGATTCATTATTTTGATTGCAAGTTCTGTTTCTTCAATATTCTTTCACAATCCACAATTCTATGTGTTCTTCTGCTTATCATCTGTTCTGGTTCTGGACTATTTGGATTTCAGAATTAGAAAAAAGTCACTAATAAGTTTTTTCATGAAAAAAACACATCATTCAGCTGTAATGTTCTTCATAATAGCATCAATAGTCTTCGCAGTGGTTGTTGATTTATTATATGGAGTTGTGCTGTTTAAAATTTGGAGTTGGCCAAGCTACACAACAATTAATTGGGTCATACTATACACTCTCATAAATTTTTTCTTCATAATCCTAGTCTATGAAACCTATATGATAACTCAACATTTTCTATCAAAGAACTTCATCCAAAAACATTATAGAAAAATATCTATTTCAAAAAACAACCATTTCAAAGCAACAATTGTATCGCTTAGCCTAATATTTCTATTTTTACCACTAGCTTATTTCTTCTTATTCGGAGAAAAACTTGGTGGATTTGTAATGATTCTCCCATTCATAGGGCTATGGTTAATATGTGATTCAATATTATATCTTCATGGACAAACACCAATAGTGCAAAAGATAATGACCGGTGATGGAAGGACCATTGCAGGAATATTAATAACCACTACTTTTCTGGTTTTAACCCATGAATTTGTCAATTCATTCTCATCCGAATGGGTTTATTTAAACATCCCGTTCATGAATCTTCAGATTGGAAGCGTTCCAGTAATGGTAATAGTAGGTTGGATTCCTCTAGTGTTATTTTGTATTTCATTCTTAGACTTGACAAAAATATTAGAAAAAGAAGTGTTTGATAAAAAGCGAATTAAAGAATAAAAATCACAAGCGAAGATTCATTAATTCTTTAACAGCTTTATTCACATCATCATTATTTACTTCTTTATGGTATTTAATATCTTGATTAGCATGATTGTATTTATCGTCGTAGTAGTTCAGAAGTAAGTATTCTGCAATGTACAGATAATCTTTCTTATCTACTTTCTCAGTTAGTTCTTCCACCACCTTACTACTTAGTTGAACTTTTAAGCTTGAGATTATCTCCTTGATTTTTTTATCTTCTCCATGTGTGAAGTAATCCCTGACTATTCTTTTAGCTCTGTTTTTAATTGAACAGGTTATTAGGATTGTTTTTGATTCTTGCATTGCTTTGAATAGTTTGTTTGGAACGTAGATATTACCTATCTTTTTTGCTTCGCCTTCGATAAAGACAGTTTTTTCTTTCTTTAGTTTATTTAGTTGTTCCCAAAGTCTGCTCTCAAACATTTTTTGAGTTGTTGGTTTAAGTCCAATTGCTCCAAAGACTGAACTTCGATGTTTGGCTAAACCTTCTAGGTCTATGGATGGTTTTAGTTTTTTTATTAAATCTGTTTTACCACAGCCAGCAAGACCTTGTAAAACGATGAGTTTGAATGGAGGACTTTGCTCTAGTTGATTTCTTATGTAAGCTCTAAAAGATTTGTAACCGCCTTTTAATTGGAAAACTTCATAGCCCAAAGACTCTATAAGTTCAGTTATTGTTTTAGATCTAATTCCGCCTCGCCAGCAATAAACAATGATTGTTTTCTTTTTGTTAATTTCTTTGTATTCATTTATGAAATCATTAACTTTGGACTTATAGATTGCAAAGCCTTTATCGAAAGCTTGCTCCTTGTTTTTTTTATAAAGAATCCCTATTTCCTTTCTTTCTTCATTTGTAAATATTGGAGAGTTAATTGATTCTGGAATATTATCTTCTTCAAACTCCTTAGGGGAGCGAGTATCTATGAAAACAGGGTTGAGTTTTATTGCTTTTTCTATTGAAATAACTTTAACCATAAGAAAAGAAAAGAATAAAGGGTTTATTAATGTTGGGGGATAAACATTTAAATAATCAACCCAATTATCTATAATGAATTAATATGAGTGAATTCCTATATGACATTCTATTAGAAGCAAATTATCTAGATGCAAGTCACGAATCTAAAGAGAAAAACAATAAGCGATTGTTCTCAGCACAACTCTACGATGTGGCATTTGCAACTCCACTTGTTGAAGGAGGAATCATTACAATATATATACCTGAGGATGTTGAAGCACTATACAGACACGATTTTAAGAAAATACGTACTTCTCCAAAACATAACACCCATCTTGGTAATGTTATCACGTTGTGGCAATACGGCATAGTTGATACTGAGCAAACTCCAACTACAACCGCCTATGTGAAAAAAGATTTTTCAATGAATAATGCTGAAGACTTAGCCATGGCAGAACTTAAAGACGTGATAAACCTAATAAAATTCAACAATGAATATCACAAAGTAGACTTGACCATAATTGAAAGCCAACATTTCAAAGACTGGAAACAAGAACATAACTGGAATGATTTCTAATTGAATTGAAGCCATAAAAGCATTTATATATCATTTAGTATATATAGATTGTATGGAAAAGAAATTTAAGATTATTATTTCAATTGTTTTGTTATTAGTAATATTGACAGTACTTGTTCTAGTAAGTATAAAAGACAATTACACAACAGGACCTATGCTTCCAAGGATAGATAATGAAACCATGTCTGAAATGTATTTGAATGAAGCTAGAAATGACGTGGCTGAATCAGAACAATTGCTTGTAGAAGCAAAAGAAGCTGTAAGCGATTATAAATTCTTTGACAGATTCTTTATAAAACGAACCATTAGAAAAATGGAACGAAAAATTAATGAGGCAAAAGAAGACTTAGCAAGACTCGAAGAAGCTCATTTAAATCAAGATTATTTTGCAGTTGCTAGCGCATGGTATAGTGTTTCTGGCAAAACAAGTTATGCAAACCATTACCTGAACGGCGTTCTTGAAGGAAAAACAAAGAAAGATTGGAATAAAGTAGACTCATACTCTCCTGATACAATAGAAGGAGTATTTGTCAAAGACTTAGGACATCCTTTCTCAGGCTCTGCAATTATGACAGATGATGGTTATTATAGAATAAGCGGAGATTTAGTTGAAGAAATACTTGCTTTGGAAGATGGAACAAAAATCGGAATTGTAGGGACAATCTCTGAAAGCAAAAGAACCATTCCGGAAGCAGGAGACTTTGTTACAATCACAGAAAAAGTGATTGATGTTGAGTCCTATGAAGTTATAGAATGAAAAAACAATTTACAAAAAAAGATTCACTTATCATCTTAATAGGTTTCATAGGTATTATTCTATTTGGAATCGGTTTAGGGCTCCTTTATTCATCTTTGCCAGCCCATCATCCAGAGAAAAGTAAACAAGCCTGCGAAAGCGTTGGTGGAGAATGGACTGATGAACAAATTTGTCTTTTATCCTATAAACAAGCAGGCGAAGTATGCACTGATGGAGGACAATGTATTAGTGGAGTTTGTTTCCCACCAGAATTAACTGAAGAACAAAAAGTGATTCTTGCTAAAGAGCCTTTGAAAAACATTGTTGGCACATGTTATCCTGAGGATCTAGTAACCGGTTGTGTTGAACAAGTAATTCTAGGCACAGTATCAAAAGAATCAATGTGTATGGATTAATGGTTTAAGCCACGTTGATTTGAACCTTTTTAGTCATATCAAAACCTTTAACATCTAGTCTTGCCACTAAATACCAATTAGTTCTTATTTTTGTTCCTAAAAGCATTTGTGCTGTTTTCATAACCGTTCCTAGTGCACCTTCGGGTGGTTGTTGACTTTCAACATTGGCAGGAATGGTTATTTTAAATTGATAAACTAAAGGTTGGCTTCCAGGCAGATATTCTTTTTCTCGGTCCAATGGTTGTTTAAAATCAAATATCTTCACAGTTCTATAGGATTTATTTGTGCCGTATCCTTGAGATATTTTTTGCTCTCCAAATAATCTTATGGACAACTCTTTTCCTTGAAGAGGTTTTTTTAGTTTTAATGAAACCGTTCCCTCAATGGTTTGACCTGGTGCATAATTATAATTATTCAACTGAATCTCAATTTTTCCTTTACCGAATCCAAACATGTTTATCACCTACTATAAAAATATAAAGACCTATATAAAATGTTTTTGGTTCGTAAATGTTTCGGTTTTTCTTAGAAACAACATATAAACCTTTATTTCTATGTTAATTTATGAAAGTTTACTTTGACACTAATATTTATCTTGACTTCTTTGAAGATAGAAACGATGGTTTAAGACCTTTGGGAGAGTATGCTTTTAATTGTTTTAAAAGAGGAATTGAGTGTGAGTTTTACATTGTTTTTTCAGAGCATGTTCTGGATGAATTAATTGACTTTGGAATTAGCAATGAAGATTTAGATGAACTTTTCGACTGGATTGGAATAAAACTATTAATGGTTGATAAGTGTAAAAATGATTATAGAGAGGTTAAAAACATTATGAGAAAACACAACATTCATTATAAAGATGCTTTGCATCATGTAATCGCTCAAAGAACCTCTGATAGATTATTAACAAATGACAATGAACTAAAACTACTTCCTGATTCTACAGGTTACGAAACTTTTTAATATTATGTTTTTCGAAAGAATTAATACCTTTCTTTTTTTCTTCCCAATGTTCATAGGCTAATTTATCCAACTCATCTTTTGAAAGTCTTTTGATATTTTTAACACTGCCTCTGAGTTTTGCAAGTCCTCTTATGGCTCTTTCTTTTTCTAGTTCAATCAGTTTTGCTCTGATGGCATCTCTTATGAACTCTGTTCTTGTTGAGTATCGATTTATGGTTAATGAAGAGTCAATATCTTTTAGTAATTGATCTTCCATCTTCAGGCTAATGATATTCATGGTAATACTTAGTATATACGCTTGTTTATAAATTTTACTTAAAGAAAATCGAAAATCCTCCGACTTTTCTTAGAAACAACATATAAACAATTAGTTCTATTGTTAAGCTATGATTTCGAAAGATTTAAATAAAATAACATATTCTAATGACATACGTTTTGAGGATTTGTTATTCGTACGATTTCAAGGGTTTAGAGTTTCGGTGACAAAGTCTGCGTTGAATGACATGCTTAAAAACAACCTAGACTTAACCGACATAAAACAAGTGCTTGAAAAAGGCAGAACAAGTCCAAGAAAAAGAAAAAAGAACACCATTGAAAAATGGTTGGATAAAAAAGGAAAAATAATAGAAGTCGTAGTTGCAATGGATTATAATGAAACATTAAGAAAAAAAGAATGGGTGTTAATACACTGCGGAGTGTTTTCAAAATGAAATGTCATAAATGTAATATAAAGATGGAATATAAGAATGGTTTGGAATTCAACCAAGGAATGCTTGATGGATGGAAATGTAAAAAATGTGGCGAAATATACTATGATTCAGACCAGGCACAAAGAATATTACTTATGAACAAATTAAAAAATCAAGGATTTGAAATAAGCTTGAACAGAGTCAAAAGCAATTTAATACTGAGAATTCCGAAAGCAGTGAGCGAAGCAATAGGACTCGATGAAAAAAAGAAAGTAAACTTAACTCTAGTAAGTAAGAATGAAATAAGAATAAGAGCCTAAAGATTATTTACAAAAGAAAAGTTTTCAGATAATAAATGGAAACTTTAGAAATATTTAAATAAATCATTCTCCAATAGAAGCTTATGAAGTTTTTAAAAGTATTGTTGGTAATCATTCTAATTTCAGTATTAGCATCTTCAGTATTTGCAATTATGGGGCCTCTTCCTAGTTATATGAAAGAAAGCATTAGAACAGAGGAGGGTTTTACATTAGTCAAGCAGTTTGAGCATAAGAACTTTTATTATGCTAAAGACATTATAGTTTTATGTTTTCCCAGACCAATGGGTTTTGAAGGGTTTTGTAGTAATATGACCTTGGACACAGAATTAATAACATCTGTGAGAATTAATGGCAAGGATGTTGATTATTCATTTGTTTACTTGGATGATTTAGAGCAATATGGTCTTTCATATTATGACTGGAATCGTATGGATAAAAAGTCACTTTCAGATAACAAACCACTTTCTGCAATTAAAATTGAGAAAACATTTCTTAACAATGTTAATTACGACTTAACAATTAATGAACATGAATTCGTTGTAACATACGAAGTAAAACCATATTTTGTTGTTGCTTTGTTTTTTACAGTAATTGTTTTGGGTTTTGTATCTTTATACATGAAAAAACTAAAAACAAAAAAGAAAATGTTCATAACAAGCATAGTTCTCTTGACATTATCTTTATTGTACTTGAATTTTAAAGATACAGACTTTGTTATGTTTCTGATACCTACATTCTTATTCTTCATAACAGATTATATGAAAACAAATATGAATTCTGATTATAACAATATAACTTTGAAATGGTGGTATGGCATTCTTGTAGTAATCGGTTTAATTATAATTGGTTTTGTGATTCTAATAGTAGCAAATACAAGGTATATGATTTAGAATAAGTTTCTAGTTTATAATTCATACTTCTCTAACCAAGCCCGTACTTCTCAACCAATGCAAGCCATTTTGCGTAATAACTTGGTTCAAGTATTGGTCCCATTTTATTGATTTTCTCATAGTTAAGCGCATCAAGATGTTCTTCGCCTATGGTTTCAAATGCGATGCCTTCAGATAGCTTTACTACTATAGGAATTGACATTATATATCCCACATTGGTGTATTCTGCGGCTTTATAGGTTGGAATGGTTGGTCTTGTTGTTTCTATAAAGCAATAGCCTGTGTCTCTGTAATCATATTGGTCTGCACATTTTATTCCAGCCACCGCATGGTTTTCTGGATCAAAAGCTATGTATGCTGTTTCATAGCCTAACTCTTTTAATAGAAATATTAACAGAGTTGATTTTTCACCGCAAACACCTGTATTTGTGTAAAGAACTTGGTAAGGGTATTTGCCTGTTACATTATTGGTTTTAAAAGCGTTTTGATCATAGGGAATGTTTTGCACTAGACTAATGGCAACCCTTGCTTTATCATCGTTTGAAAGGTCCAGTGCTTTGATTTTGGTTGACAATTCTACTAAATAGGGCTCTTGTATTTTGTTGTTTAACTCTCGTTCCAAGAAATCTTTCTTTGTGGGTACTGGCTCATATTCATAGTATGAAATTGTTCTTGGTAGAGAAGCCAAGTAGCTGTTTAATTCTCCATAAACAGTTAATTTGATTGAATTACTTTCACCTCTCAAAGTGTATTCAAAGTAAATATCCTTAGGATTTATTTTATATTTAGAAATACATCTTTCTTTGTCAGGAATAAACCCTTCTTCACAACCACAAACACTTGCTTTGTAAATTAAAGCGCCATCCTGACAATATTTAGGAATGGTTGTTGAGCATTCACCATAGGGTGTGTTGTCTCTGCAATACTTAATTTCTTCACAAATGTTTTCAATTGGTTTAAAACCTTCTTCACAGCCACATTCGGTTGCTGATTCAATTAAAGACTCGTTAATGCATTTGAAAGGCTTGTTGGTTGAACATTGATAGTTAGAAGTATTATCACCACACACAGTGTCAGGAATGCATTCATTGTTGAAAAGCTTTTCATCGCCAGAACAAAAGCTTGGTAGAGAGATGTCTTGGTTTGAATAGAAGTAGAAACCTACGGCGATTAAAAGTATAAGTATAAACACACCACTTTTTGACATAAAAAGAATAAATAGAAGGATGGGTTTTTAATTGTTTTGAAAAAGATGATTGGTTGATACTAGTTACGTACAATAAAAAGAAACATTTATATCAGTTTAATCATTCCTAAGATTATGAATCAACAAGCAGTAAATCATGGTCAAGAATTTGATGAATCAGTTGCTAAATATAATGAATGGTTAGCATCATCAGAAGATTCAAAAGTTCAGAGAAGAAATAATTGGAAAGATTTCCTTAAAGGCATGGGTTCTGTTTTAGATATTTTTGGTAATTATTTTAGTAAAAAAAATATGAATGGTCACCCACTATATTCTAGAGTTGATTTGACAGCTGAACAAAAAGATTCCATCGGACTTGCTTCTGATTGGCAAAGAGTTGATAGAAATTTAGATAAAATTATTTTAGGTGATTCATCAAATGGAGATATTTCTGTTGAAGATGCAAAAGCTGGAAAACAGCTGATTCAACAAATGTATGATAATTATAAGAATGTTTATATTTCTCACACCTTAAAATAATAACTTCTCTTTTTGAAACTTCTTCACTTCGTAAAAAGTAACAAATATTATAAAGTAAAAGATTATTTTATTATTATGAAAGCAACAGAATTATACAAAAAGCTTGAGAAAGAATTCATTACTTCTGAAATGAGTGATGACTGGGCTGAACGCATGGAGTCCATTAAGAATTTTCTTAGTGAGAACTACAGAAAGAGGTCAATGGGTTTAGTTTGTGATTTTGCAACAAAAATAAATAAAGTTTATACAGCTGTTTTTCCATCAAACAAAGTCATGCAGAGAATTCTTGACGATGAAGTTCAAGATGCCATGCTATTTGTTCACCACCCCGCTATTTGGGATATTAGAAATGCTCCAGAAGTTTTTCAGCAAATGGATGGAGAACTATTGCAGAAGTTTAAAGATAGAAGAATTTCAATTTACAATTTACATGTGCCTCTGGATAATTTTGGAGAATATTCAACTTCCGTGACATTGGCAAAAGCTGTCGATGTTAAACCAGGAAAAGCTTTTGGTCCTTACTTCGGATCCTTATGCGGTGTATTTGGAAAGACCTCCATTGTGACGGTTCAAGATTTAAAAACTAAATATGAAGAAGCTGTCAGACACGAAGTAAAGCTGTATAACTATGGAACTGATGAAATTAAAGATGGAATGGTTGCAGTTATCGGTGGTGGTGGAAACATGATTGAAATGCTAGAAGAAATAAAAAAAGAAGGAGTTAATACTTTTGTAACCGGGATTAGCAGTGTAAATTATCATTCTAAAGCATCGCATGAATTCACTGAAAAAAATAAAATAAATATTTTGGGCGGAACACATTACTCTTCTGAAAAGTTTGCCTGCATAGCAATGGTTGATTACTTTAAGAGAGAAAAATTGGATTCTGAATTTGTAGAAGATGAAGCTGTAATGGAAGATATGTAGGGTTTCGAAAATATTTTTTGTAGTCAACACTTAGCATGCTCTTAACGCTTTCAGGAAGTCATCTTTCGTCTTATTCTTAAATTTACCCTTTTCATAATTTTTCCAGAGTTTCTCCACTCTCTCTGCAAAGATTAAGTCTTCTTTTGATTCCTCTATGACTGTTTTTAAACATTCGTTAAATGATTTCATTAATAACTTAACCTTGTTATTTCTAATGTTAAGAACATATAATTGCGTACCACTTACTACTCTTGATTTATTTATTATATTTTCTTCTTCTAGTTCTCTTATAAGCTCATATAATTTGGGTTTTGAAATATTGATTTCTTCCAGGATATCTCCAGCTGCAAAGTCTAATTCTCCCAATTCAAGGATGAATTCTACAACTCTGTTTCTTAAAGTTTTTCCATAAAGCTGAGAAAAAGCTCCAAATTTTGTTTCTTTCATAATTTTAGTTTGTTTTCGATTTCTACCGATATTAAAGCTTTATTCATAGTTAATTTTAGTTAACTATCAGTTAATAATAATTAACTCTCCTTTATAAATATTTCTATTATTACTAAAATATTAATGGTTATTAAGTGTTACTGTAGAAAAACCGGAAATTCTCCGAAAATTCTTTATTAAACATCTATTAATTTAATGAATCTTTAAAGTCTTGTTTTTATGCAAATTCATACTGCTTTATGTATTCTTCATAGCAAAACTTACAGATGGCTTCTTTTTTTCCTCTTTTAGAATTATTTAATGCAGTTATATAACTTGATTTTCTTGTGGCCCTAATTGCTAACGGCATTAAATCTTTGTTCATTAACAACCAATTTAATAAAAGTCTACCGACCCTTCCATTTCCATCTATAAAAGGGTGAATTATCTCAAATTGAGAGTGAGATTGAAAAGCTATTTCAAATTCATTCATACTCTTGAAAGCTTTTTTTATCCACTTTAAAAGCTGTTTCATTCTTTCTTCAACAAACAAGAAAGAAGTTGTGAGTTCATCTCCCGCATAGTTTTGAGCTTTCTTGTATTTTCCCAAAGTTTCATCTGATTCTATATCTTCATTGACTAACGCATGCAACATCAACAAGGCATTTTCATTCGGTAAAGAATCTTTGTTATTCTCAACATAGGTCCAAGCTTTTAGCATATTGGAAGCCATGTACAGCTCTTTTTTTGTATGATTATTTGGAACTGCGTCTGCAAACAAATAATTAAAAGTCTCACCAGGAGTCATAGTAGATCCTTCTATTTCATTACTATTGGCTATGAATACACTAAGAAATCTCTCTTTGGATTTCTCAACTGAGACTTCATCTAAAGAATCTAAATATTTCTTTTGTTCAGCAGATAGTTTTTTCATTTCTTCATGTTTTTTATAAGATAACTCATCTTTGAAATCAACCAAAATCCAATCTTCCTCTTTGTAAGAATATTTCATACACTCAAATTCTTCTTTTGGAACCGCTCTTTTTTTGCCAATATATTTTATGGTCTTTTGAATTACTTTGTCTTTTTTACGTATAGAATCAACTAGATAAAGATACTCGTTTCCATTTATTTTCTTTGTAACAATACTGACCATTTTGTTATTTAACCACTACATATTTATAAATCTTTCGACTAAAACAAAAAAAAGTTAGAAAAAAATAAGGTTTTTAACCACTACATAAAGAAAATCATCCAGCAACCCTCGAAAGAATCACTGTGGATCATTTTAATAATAATAGTATTATAATATTTATAAAATTTATTGAAAAATCACCGGAAATCTTCCGATTTGTTAAACTTTATTCTGAGACAACTTCAGCAATGTTTTCACACTGTTTTAATTTTCCTTTATTCATAAAGTAGATTAGTGTCAGTATTGTCTTTCTTATATTCAACTGAGAAAAAAGAAACATTTGATGAATCTCCAAGTTCTCTCTTAAGATATTTTCGCATTTTTTTTATTTCTTTTTTTGTAAGGTTGTCGATGGAAAATTCAATATCTCCGCGAGTATAAATGTCTGCCATTAAAGGCGATTTCTCAAACGATATATCGGGCTTTTTCTGCTGTAGCATTTTTCCCACAACAGAATAAAAATTACTTGCCTGCTCAGCAAAAAAAGGAATAGTGTTGCCTGTTTCTATAATATCTATATTTGCGTCTTTTTGGTTCGGAAAATACAACAATGCATAAGTGTCATTAGTACCGGGAGATGAAACCTTCAAAGCATACAAGAAAACATCTGATTCACTTTGAGCTATTTCTGATTTTAACTTTTCTTCATCAAGGTCTCTAATCAACCTCAAAAGTGTTGCTTTAGGCATTTTAAGAAAAGAAAAGCAGTTATGCATATAAAGCTTTCCGGAAATCTTCCGGAATTTATTATAAAAGCTATATAAACTTGTTTCTAAGACAGATTGATTATGAAAATAAACAAAAAAGTTGGATTGAAACAACAAGCATAATTTTGGTTTTAATTTTTGGTTTGTCTTATTACATTTTGTTACTATCATTTTTTAGTCATTATGTTGGGAAAGCAGGCATTCTAATGACTAAATTGTATGAAAACAATAAGAAAGTTTTTGTGGTTGTTAGTACCTTAGTTTTTTTTGGGATTATGTTTCCTATTCTAAGTCAACCTTTAGGTTCTGAAAAAGTTTTTGAAATATACTGTTATGTAATATTAGCAGGTATAGTTACGTATGTCGTTACATGGTTAGCGAAAGAAAAAGATTCTACTACAAAAGATAAAATAAAAAAAGTCAAATAAAGTGTTAAATCATGTATAATTTTATTCTACCCCCATCCCCTACAAGTACCTTTTCTCCAAACCAAAACTCTTAAAAACCACCATCCCTTTTCTTTTTCCAATGAACGTAAAATCCGCAATCCAATCTCGAAGAAGCATTCGTAAGTACAAAGATAAACCTGTTCCAGATAAACTCATAAATGAAATAATAAACTCAGCTCGTTTAGCGCCTTCTGGCAACAACATTCAGCCTTCTAAATACTTAATTATTAAAGATGAGAAAACTAAAAAGGAACTAAAAGATAACAAAGTAATTAGAGATGGCTGGGAATACAAGGCTCCAGTAATAATCGTTTGTTGCACCAATCCAGAAGCATACACTAAAAGAGACAAAAATTGGGATGAAGAAAATAAAATAAGGGCAATAAGAGATCTATCAATAGCTTCTTCATATCTAATGCTTCAAGCAACTGAATTAAAACTTGGTACTTGCTATGTTGGCTGGATTGATAAAGAAAAAATAAAAGAAGTTCTTAAAATTCCTAAACATTACATTGTACCCTACATAATTACATTAGGTTATCCTGATGAATCTCCAGGACCCAGACCTAGAAAAGAAATGAATGAAATAATTCTGTAGGATTTCCGGAAATTACTCCAAAAGAATTAAGGATTAATATTTATAAAGTTAAGCACACAAAAACCGATAACTTTAAATATCAGTTGAGAATATTAGTTATCAAATGGTTATTAAAGATATCAAAAATAAAATTGCAGAATACTTTTTCCTAAATCCGACAATAAAACTAAGAGTCAGAGAAATAGAAAGAAAAACAAAAACAGCCCTCCCATCAGTTATTCGCTACACTCGAGAACTTGAAGAAGAAGACATCCTGAAAAGCCAAAACATTTCAAATGTAAAGCTTTACTCCGCAGACAGAGCATCAAAAAAATTTCTACTCGGGAAAAAAATTTACAACTTGAAACGAGTTTTTAATACAGGACTAGTGAATTACCTTATAAAAGAATACGACAACTCACCAATAATACTATTTGGATCATACTCGAAAGGAGAAGACATAGAAGATAGTGATATAGACTTGTACATAGAAAGCCCAAGCAAAACTAAAGCTAAAATAGAAAAATATGAAAAAGAACTTCAGAGAGACATTCAGATATTTAAATACAACAAATTTAAAGAAATAGAAAACAAAGAACTAGCAAACAACATAATAAACGGAACAATACTACATGGATTCATAGAGGTGTTTTAGATGAAAGAAAGCTGTTGGAATGACTGCATAGAGTCAAATTCCTCAATAAAAATTACATCCGACAAAGCAAAAGCAATATCTCTAATCGAAACAGCAGAAGGGAGAATTGTTTATTTAAAAGAAGCAATCATAAAAGAAGAAACCGCGAATTATATATTTGAAAGTATCTACACATCAATTCTAGAATTACTCCATGCTTTGACACTTAAAGAAGGATACAAAGTCCAAAATCATATTTGTCTGGGATTCTACCTAAAAGACGTGTTAAAAAAAGACGACTTATTCAGAACATTCGATGATTTACGCTACAAAAGAAACTCAATAACATACTACGGAAAAAGAATGAATTATGAAACCGCAAAGAAAGCAATAGCAGATGCCAAGAAACTAATAGAAAAAATCAAACAGATAAATTCTTAATAATTATATCCTTCAACTCATATGCCCAACCAAAACCTTTATTCCTATCCTCACCAAACCACCAGCTTAAAAAACAACAAAATCTTTCTTCTTTTAATGAACGTAAAAACTGCCATCGAATCTCCAAAACCAAGACCTAGAAATAAAATAATTCTTCAATCTTCTCTGTGATTCAACATATACATTGTGCCTAATGACAAATATATACAATCCAATAACATCATCTCAATTCCTATAAAACTAATCAAAGATACTTTTTTTTCTTCTTTATGATGTGCAACTCTTTCTTCCATAAAATTTTCATCTGATTCATATGCTAGTTTTCTTGCTGCAACTGAATCTGCATATGCAATGTCTTTTTCCAATTGAGATTCAGAATATTCTCTCAGACATTCATATATAACTTCAGGGTCTCACAAAAGGAGCAATGAAAACTTCTGAAATCACAAAGCACACACTATCAAACATCTATGTTGCAGAAAAGTTCTTGGATGTAAAGTTTGAGATAGAAGGGAAAGTTATTCGGGTTGATTAGTAAGTTTCTTTTCAGATTTCTTTCGTTTTTTTTCTCGTCGAGCATCATATATTGTAACACTTAAAAGTTGCAACCATAAAGTTCCTCCACCTATCCAGCCGATAATCGCTCCTTTCTTTTTTTCATTTTGATAAATATTATTCTCTGAAATATAAGCTTCATTTGTTTCTAGTTTTTGTTTTTCATGTTTAAGAGAGTCAACATATGACAAATCGATTTTCACTTGTTCTGACAAATAAGTTTCAAGATTATTATATGGAACAGTTATTGAATAATTCAGTTTTTGTTCTAATTTTTGAAATTTCCTAACTAGTGGTGGAGAATAAGTTTTGTAAAGACCATACGTCAAAATAGTAAAAGACACAGCTAAAGTAGAAAGAAATAATTTTTCACCTGAAGAAAACCAACTATTCTTTTTTTCTTTATTCATAAAAAAGCATTAATAGAATAACACATATTAACATTATATCGATATATACCTATAGATTTCAAAAAGGCCTATAATGTTTGTGAGATGAAATGAAAGGAAGATTCCAAAAACTCAAATCATTATATTTAGCGTATTCTATAAGTTGGCAAAAAGAAAAAAGGCCTAAAGTGTAAGAAAGACCTAGATAAACACTAGCAAAAATTGAATCTTTAAAATCATCTTTCTTTATATCATCCAAAACTCCTAAATTTTCAATCTCTTCTTTTTGTTCTTTTAAGTTTTCAAAATTTATTGTTAGACCTTCTTTATCAACAATTTCTTCAAAAGAAGAATAATACTCTAAATTATTCATAGTGCTAACAATTTTATTGTACTTATCAAGTAAAGGATCTGAAGGTTCAGAAATATAATAAGCAGAGTGAATAAACAAAGGAATAGATAAAATAAACGCAGAGCCATAAACTCTTAATGGATGTTTTTTAATTGTCTCTTCTAAACTTTTATATAATTTTTTAATACCCATAAAAAAAGAAGAGACAAAGAATAGTATAAACCTTCTATCGACATATACCTATAGATTCTCATTCAAAAAAGGCATTACTTTCTTTTCAGCGACACGAATGTGAAACTGAAAAGTAGAATAGGAAACACCTGCAATTTTAGCAAGTGATTTCAAATCAATCTTTCTCGGATAGTTATAGTAATTATTTTGAATTGCTATCTGCAAACAATTTCTCTGTTTTTTAGTAAGATCTGGAAATACATTCAAGGTTTGCACATTGTTTATTTTCTTTTGTTTTATCCAATGAAGCTTTGCATTAAACTTTCCATAGGATTTTATTATCTTCATCAATTTCTCTTTATCCCATGAAGCCAGTTCAAAAACATAGGTTCCTTCTCTGTTAACCATTGAAGGCTTTATTTGAAAAACGCCTGCTTGAAAAAAATCCTTGTTGGCAATATGTTGTTTTGCCCTTGCAATAAGCAGATTATTCTCATACTCCAGATTCAGTGTTCTCTTATCTTTTTTCATGTCAGAAATAAAACTCTTAACCCCTTTTTCAGAACCAAGCAATTGACTCGTTGCAGTAACTTCAATGTAATCATCAAAGACTTTACTGGAAACAGGATAAGCTAAAACAACGACCTTATGCTTTCTGGCCAAATTACTTGCTAAAGCATTCTCATTCCAAGGAACCGATAGTTTCATTACCCACATGAACTATAGGTATATACCGAGATTTAAAAATCTAATGCTCTCAAAAAACATGCCCCAACAGCACCTTAACCCCTATCCCAATCAAAACTATTCCTCCTACCAGCATGCTCACTTTTGGTTTGAACTTTAATTTACTTCCAAAGAATAATGCAAATGTTCCTACCATAAACACCACTAGTCCAACTATTATTGCAGAACTCCATAGTTCTATGTTTATTATACTAAAGGTTATCCCCAAAGCCAACGCGTCTATGCTTGTTGCTATGGATACTAACATCAATGGTTTCCATTCAGTCCATTTTATCGTAATCTCTTTTTCTTTTGAGAAACTCATTAGTATCATTCTTATTCCTATGAATAATAACAGTCCAAAAGCAACCCAGTGGTCAAATCCTTGCATATGATCTAAGAAAGAAGTTGATAACAAATAACCAATAACTAGCATTATAAAGTGAAATACTCCAAAAGATAAAGGAATTATCAAATCTTTAAAATTTATTTTCTTTGAAAAAGAACCTATTACAGTAGATACTGCAAATATATCCATCGATAAGGCCAAAGCCGTTAAAAAAACAAATCCAACATCCATAGAATAAACAAATAGTTGTTTCTTATATAAAGTTAACTAGAATATCCACACTAAAATTATAAGTGTCTACAAAAACAAAAAAGTTTATAAATGTAGACACCTTATAATTATTTATGTTCATAGAAAAAAGAAAACAAGGGAAAAAAGAAAAATATTACTTAATCCATTCTTACAGAGTCGGTGACAAAGTAAAAAGAATATCAAGGCATCTTGGATCAAACTTAAATAAGAACACCCTCGCACAACTAAGAGCAAGAGCAGAAATATTAATTTTAGAACAGATAAAAGAACAGAGTCCCTACGAGTTTGAACTAAATAAAGATGAAATTGAATATTACAATAAATTTAATCATAAAATTGAGATAATCCACTTTCAAGAAAAAGATTGGCAACTATTCACACAAGCATTTACCTACAACACAAATGCGATAGAAGGCTCAACAGTCGTGAAAACAGAAGTAAAAAAGTTGTTGGGAAAAAAAGAAAGCCCAACAAATGATGATGAGAAAGAAACCTTAAATGTTGCCAATGCAGTTGAATTTATAAGAAAAACAAAAGAAAAGTTATCGGTTGAACTAATTAAAGAAATTCACAAGATTTGCTTTCAAAGCACTAAACAATTTGCAGGAACAACTAGAAAAGTTGAAGTTGTTATAAGAGACTCTCATGGGAACATAGTTCATCAAGGAGCACCTGCAAATATGGTTGAAACATTACTAAAAGAACTGGTTGAGTGGTATCATAAGCACAAGAATAAATATCCTCCACTACTCCTGGCAGCAATTACACACAACCAATTTGAAGATATTCACCCATTTCAAGATGGAAATGGTAGAGTTGGAAGATTATTGTTAAATTATGTTTTATTACAGTTTAATTATCCTCCAATAAATATCACTTTAAAAGACAAAGCTAAATACTATGAAACATTGCAGAGATATCATAAAACAAGCGACATTAAATCAACTTTAAAATTTCTAATAGCAGAATACAAAAAACAATACAAGAAGTAGGTGACCACAAAAACTAAAAAACTCAACATTTGTAGACACCTATTTTTATAGATATTATATAAAGTTAATGAAAAACACTATGAATAAATTTATATATAAAGAAATTCAATTTCATATACGAGGTGATTTTTCATGGCACTAGATTATACACAAATAATGTTAGCAATTTGTATCGGAACTTTGGCAGCTTTAGTATACACATTAAGAGTTCTTGTATCATTAGAGAAAAAAGTTTCCAGATTATTAAAACATAATGATATAAGTGAAGAATAGAACTATTGAAAGATAAGTTAAAAAAAGTTGTTTAAAGTTAACTCAACCTTTTTATATCTCTTCACATTCTTTTCCATATGAAAGTATACTTAGCCAACAAAACTTCAGAATCATTCATTAAAGAATTTGAAAATCTTTCTAATGTTAAAGTAAACTATGAAATTAACTCAAACATTCTAAACCAAAAAGATTGTTTCTTAATTGATGTTTATAATACATTCATCAAACCAGTAACAACTATTGATGATGATATGACCATGGAAAGATTAGGAAAAATGGCTTATCTTAGGGGTGAAAAAGTTTCAGAAGATTTTATCATAAAAGGACAACCTGTTAGAAAAGGATTTAAAGAATTCTTAAAACATTACAATGACGTAAAAATAGGAATCCATTCCGACAGCATATATGATAATCAATTTCAAGAACTACATGATTATTGGGGTTTTGAAGGATTGGTTGAAAAATACTTCTATGAAATAACTGGAATTCCAGAAAAAGAATGGATGTTCAAAAACTCTAATAAAATGGATTCGAAGTACTTTATACAAACATGGGATAATAAAAAATATATTAAAGATTTCAAGTATATGATTCAAGCAATGAATACAAATAAAGAAAACACTTTAATCATAGGAGATGGACTAACAGACATTACTCCCGCAGTTCATTATAATATTGACCTCTTAGTGGTTCCACCGCAAACAATGCAACCAAACTTTGATTTTAAAGAGTTAATAAAATAACTCTCTCTAAACCTATTTAAATCTCTCTTTATTCCCTTTCTTCATGGTTAAAGAAATTATGAAATACATTTGCGAATTCAAAACTTGTGGAGCAGAATATAATTCCAGAAGTGAAGCTCAGAGATGTGAAGATTTTGGATTCATCGGTCCTGAGATTAAAAGTAATTTTATTTTCCGTTCCGACGCTCCTGGCCATGGTAAATATTATAATATCACTACTAGCACCATTGTGGAAGGCCATCGTAGAACAACTGAATACAGACAAATTTACGGAGACTTAGAATCTCTAAAGATAAAAGAACAAAGATTTAATCAAAAGAGTGAGGAACAACAGAAGAAAGAGCTTCAAGAGATTGACATGATGGATATTATACCAACTACTACTAAATCATTAGCAATTTCTCTTGTTCAGGGTTATTACAAGATTCTTCCAAAAAAAGAATTCCAAGAAGTAAGCGAATTTCTTTATAATGCTAATTGTATGGCTCCTTATAGAGAACCCTGGTATATGGGCTTTAATTTAAAATTCCAAAGAGAACCTTTTTTAAAAGACATGGATACTATAATTGAAGAACTAAAGAAGTTTCCTTAATACTTTCCTCAACCTTTTTATATATCTTTTAATTCCCATTCTCTACAATGTCATTAAATGATGCACTAGCCAATATGAATGATCTTTATAATAAGATTACTGATAAAGGAATGGATATTTATCAGTTTGATTATAGCTATTCACTTTGGAAGTATCATCGATATGAGGATGTAACTGACATATACACTATTCTTCTTCCTAAAGGTAAAAAATATATTTCTGAAGATAACATTGAAAGACTAAAGGGTTATGATAAGAAAATCCCAAGAACATCTATGCCTCTAAAGGATATAGTATCAGGAAGAATAAAGATTAAACCTGTAAAAGAAATGCCGACATTAAATACACTCCGAGAACTAATCTCTCATGGAGTTCATTTTTCTAGAAGATAATTCACTTCTTATATATCTTCTTTCGATGTCCTACTTTTATTACCAGAATAAACAACTCTTTTCTATAGATATCTGCAATTATCCTATAATCTCCTGCTCTTAATTTGTATGATTTTTCACCAACCAATTTTTCAAAGTATGCTTCAGGCCTTATCCTGGATCTTTCTATCACAGATATTATTCTTTTTCTAATCTCTTTTGGTAGTTTTGCTAGTTGTTTCTTAGCTAAATCCGAAAGTTCTACTGTATAACTCATAGTCCTAACTCTTTTTTAACTTCAGCAAGAGTGTGTGTCTTGCCTTCTTTGTATTCTTTTCTAGCTATTTCTATATCTTTCAGAGTCTCTTCAGATAGCTCCATTGTATCTTCTAACAAATCCCATAGAACATCTTCATAGCTTTCATTAGAATATCTTTTCTTTGCTTTTAATTCGTTTAACAAATCTTTGCTTATTTGAATAGTTGTATTGGCCATAGCATCTATATAAGTCACTATAGTATTTAAAGATTGTGCTTTGGACATAATTGTATTTAGAATAATCACCTTAATAAAAACTATGCAACAAAACTCGCAAGATTTCCGGCATACCTTTATAAAATTCTCTTTATCCCCATTCTTAGGTGGTTATTATGGAAGAATACACACAAGAACAACACGGAAAAGATTCTAAAATCTATGATCCATATCCTTTTATAAGGAAAATAATAAAAACCAATTTTATTCTAAGTTGTGCTGTTTTGACTTGGGGTTTTACGCTGGCAACTCTCAATTATAAAGCTTGCAGGTCTGAAAAGATAGTTGATGAAACACACTTGCAAGAGATAATCATAGAAGAGTCCAAAGCTTTGGATATGAAAAATAAGGATATCACCGGAAGATTCACCGAAGCACCTTTTGGCCATGGTCAGGCGATAAAACTTGATTATAATAAATACGAGATAATATTAGATAAGAAAGGAAGAAACAGGGGTGTTCTGAAGCATGAACTGTATCATATACTCAAAGGCCATGCAGAAGAAAAAGACAACCTGTTGATATATCTGTTCATAGAAGAACCACAGGCAGCTCTTTACGGAGCCTATGGTATAAAACTATAAGAAAACACCATGCTATAAAAAATTAAAGCAAGTTTTATATACTTTAATAAAAATAATCAATCGGAGTTGATAAACATGGTAAAAACTAAAATGAGTAAATGTTGTAATTTAAGTAAATATGGAACAGGATGTTGCGCCTATTTCTTAGGATTTATTGGTGCAGCTATTTATTACATCTCAACAGCTACAGGTTTTTGGAACGGAGTACTTGGTGTTCTACAAGCAATAGTGTGGCCTTTGTTCTTAGTGCTAGATTTATTAAAGTTTCTAGGCGCATAGAATAAATAATCATTCTAGAACAATCTTTGTTTTTTAAATTAATTTCAAAAAATTTATAAATATATTCCTCAGCAGATAAACATGAGGGTTTTGGCTTTATTTTCACTGGTAATAGTAGCTCTGCTAATTTCATGCTCTACAAATATAACACTCCAAGACAGGGTTAATGATGCTTTAGTAGGTAAAAACATAACTCATTATTCTATAGCAGGAGTACCACTAACTCATGTAATAGAAGAATCTGACATTGGAAAAGCAGAGAACGCGTTGTATCAAAAACAAGAATACATTAGAGTAAAGATAGGTCAAACTATATCTTGGAACCTGTATCTTGACAAAGAAACACTAGAGATTATACACACAGAACAATTATTTGTAACATGAAAAAAATTATTCCTTGGATATTAGTATTCTTAATCGTTAGTATGATTGTTTCTGCAGAAGTAAGAGTATCAAATAACGAAAAAAGCTTTATCTCCAAAGAAGAAAAGAAGGAAGTCATTCTTAACATGCCAGGTATAAAGCAAACAGATATAACCATGAAGAAAGAACTGAAAGAACAAGGTTACAAATATACTTTCTATCAACAAAAATATAAAAATTTAGAGGTATATGGTGCACAGATAAGCATCATCGAGAAAAACGAGAAATTAGTTTCTATAAAATCCAATTATGAAGAATTTGATATAAACACTAATCCATTGTTAAGCTCAGAAGATGCTAGGGAGATAGTCTGCGATGATATTGGACTTGTTGTGAAATTAGAGCCAAAACTAATCATCTACAAAAACCAATTCAAAGGAGCCGATTATCTACTGGCTTACATCATAGAAACGCCACTGCTAGAAGGACCTGAAAGATGGCGATACATCATTGATGCAAGGACTGGAAATATAGTTATAAAAGAGACTCTTGTAATAGAAATATATGGTTATGTTACAGCACAAGTATTTCCAGAAACACCTGCGCAAACACAAATAACAGTCAATCTGACAAATAACAATATAACTTTATGGCAGAATGGTAGCTTTGTCGCTTCTACATTGACCAATAATGGATTTTACAACATATCAGGATATGATAACAATATAATATTAAAATCAAATCTTGAAGGACCATATGTAAAAGTTCTGAACGCAAACCAGACAAGAGCCTATTTTGAGTACAACGGAACTGGAAATGAGAGTTACAGCTGGAACTGGAATGTCTCTGACAACAACTCTGACAGGAATGAAGAGTCAAACATGTTCTATCACATAAATATTGCTCATGATTATTTCACGAGCGGTGAACCTTTCAACATAACACAGATGAATTATCAGATGAACGCTACAGTACAATACGGTTTAGTATGCAATGCATTCTATGATACAGTTGACAAAAATATATACTTCTACGGTGGCGCTGGTGGTTGCGACAACCCTGCACTTAGTGCAGATATAATTTATCATGAATATGTTCACGCAGTGACCACTGAGATTTACGATTGGTTTCCTTATTATAAAATCACAGGCGCCATGAGTGAAGGTTTCTCAGACTATTTCGCAGCCACAATAACAAATGACCCTGCAATTGGAAATGGCAACTGGAATCCATACATTAGGAACATCAGCAATACAAGAAGCTATATCAACAACTATGCAGAATGTCCATCAGGTCAAAATCCTAGTCCAGGCAATGATTACTGTTATGTGCATTCAAACTCAGACATTTTTAGCGGAGCATTATGGGATTTTAGGCAATTAGTAGGTAATGAAACTGCAGATACCTTGATAATGAGAACAATAAAAGCACAGCCTCATAGTTTCTCAGAATTCATGGAAGACATGCTAATATTAGATGATGACAATGCTAATCTTTCTGATGGAACACCAAACAGTACATTCATCTGCCAGGCATTTACCAACCATGATATATATTCTTATTATTGTAATGAGACAAAACATTCTTTTGACATATCTGAAACTACTTTAAACTGGTACGATGCCGCTGCAAACGGCCAAATAGTATCTTCATCTGAATCAACTGATGGAACACAAGGAATGGATGATGATGACATAACAAAGCCAATCAATCTAAGCTTTTTATTCCCTTTCCACGGAAGCAAGTACTCAAAAATATACATCGGTTCAAACGGTCTGGTGACCTTGCAGAATTACTCAGTTTCTATATTCTGGGATGACTGCTTCATACCAGACAGCAACCTGCCAAACACAGTCATCGCACCATTATGCACTGACCTTGATCCAAGCAGTGGCGGAGATGTGTATTATTGGTCTCAAAGCGACAAGTTTGTCGTTGAGTGGAAAAATGTTGTGCCTTATGGACAGAGCGAACAACTAAATATAGAATTGATAATTTTCAATAACGGAAGCATAGTCATGCAGTTCCAAAACATCTCTGGAATCAGCAGCACTTCAACAAAGATAGGTGTAGAAGATGATATTGGTTTGGCAGCAGATCTGTTGAATTATACTGATGTAAATTCTCTTGATCCTTCTGCGTTCATATTCATACCAACAAATACTGCTCCTAATCTGACTTCTTCTGCTCCAGACATAAATACAAGCATTTCAGAACCTAACAATCAGACTTTCAACATAAGTTATGATGATTTTGAGAGCGACACTATATCTATAAAATGGTATGTTGATGGTATTCTTTTTGCTGAGAACTCTACGATATTTGCTTATAACAGCACATACACTTCTTCAGGAAGCCATAACATAACAGTAAATATCAGCGATTATCTCGACACTACAAGTTATTCATGGATGCTTGTTGTCAACAACACAGATACTATACCTTCCATTAACAGTTATTCTCCTGGCAATGGCAATGTCTCCATGGTCGAGAATAACACACAATTTTTCAACCACTCATCAAGTGATGTTGATGGTGATACATTAAGCTATTCATGGTATCTTAATAATTCTTTAGAAGCAAACACTAGTTATTGGAGCTTTACAGCCAACTTCACTACTGCCGGAAACTGGAATTTAACCTTGGTTGTCTCAGACCCTCAAGGTAATAATGTTAGCAATTACTGGAATCTGCTTGTGAACAACACCAACAGAGCACCTATCTGGAACTCATTCGAAAACCAATCAATACTAAGCAACGAAACGCTCAATTATTACTTGAACACGACTGATCCTGACGGAGATAGTGTGAGCTTTTGGGTGAATGAAAGTGCTGTAAATGTTTCTACAGACAACCTGACTTATACACCTGTTAATTTCACAGGAAACAAATCCATAAGTATAGCTGCTATGGACTATGAATCCAATACTACAATTACATTGATTATAACAGTCGTTGCAATTAATTATTCACCGGTATTCAGCGGAACAATACTAAATCAAACATGGAATGAAAACACAGCAAAAACCAGTGCTTTCGATCTCGATGACTATTTCTCAGATACTGATAGCAACTTAACATTCAACTATACTAGCACTAATAACATCATAGTTTCCATATCTGCAACAAATATTGTCAGCTTCTCACAGCCTGCTGATTGGTACGGTACTGAAACCATAATATTCAACGCGACGGATGGAACAAACCATGTAGACTCAAACAACATAACATTAACGGTTAGTGAAGTCTTCTCAAGTAGTGGGGGCGGAGGAAGCGGAAGCGTTCCAGTTGCAGAAGATACAATTTTAAGATCATGGCCTATTGTAAATACTGGCGATTCAAAAACATTGATGATTAACAAAGCAGAGATTCCTTTGAAAAGCATAAGCTTTGAGGCTGCATCCAAACTCGCTTCACCAAATATAGTAGTTCAAAAACTTGATTCAGCTCCAACTGTTGGTGCAAAATCAGGCAATATTTACAAATACATAAAAATAACTCCAACAAGGATGGATGTAGCAAGCGTTAACATAATATTTTATGTCAACAAAGAATGGATTAAAAACAATTCGATTCTGAACGAAGATATTGCATTGTTCAGGTATACTGACAAATGGGTTGAGCTTCCTACAGTTATTTTAGATCAAAATCTGACTGATGTGATATACAATGCAACAGGTCTAGGATTCAGCTATTTCGCAATTGCAGAGAAAGAAAAAATTATTACTCTCGCTTCTGACAAAGGTACAATGTTTGAATGGGTGGATGATAATGAAACAGAGGAAATAATTGAAAAAGAAACTGTAGAAGAAGTAAATAAATCTATTACACCAATAGTAGAAAATGATTCGAAAGATTTCAAACCAATACCATATTTATTAAGTGCATTGTTGTTGTTCATAATAGTTTACATATCTAAATCCTATAAGAATAAAAAAAACATTTCTAAGAATTAATACCTATTCCAGAACAATCTTTGTTTTTTCTCTGAATTTAGAAGTCGCCACACTAACTAGTTTATAGTTTTTCAAATTCTGAGCTTCAGCATATATTTTTGCAGAGTTTACGGATGTAAAAGTTTTAGGTCTTTTAGTCCTATTTCTAGGTATATGTACTGAAGTTCGCATTCTCTTCAAAGAGGTTTTCATTCGTACCATTTTCTCAACAAAACACAGAGTTATTTATAAGCTTTACTATAATACATTGACCAAACTCTATGTTGCTATGTTGCGAAACACAGAAACATTTAAATACCCATAATTCCAAAAATAAGTCATGCCTGATGAAAAACTTGCAAGAGCAATAATGTCCAGAGTAAGAAGAGATATACTTCATATTCTAACAATAAAACCTAAACAACCAGTACATTTGATAGCTGACGAGTTAAAAATCACTGAATCATCGGCTTCAAAACATTTGAAATTACTTCATGATCTAGACATTCTTGAGTTTCATGATGAAGGAAAAGAAAGATTTTATTCTTTAAAAATTCTAGAAATAAAAGAATTACTCAACGCATATGGTACTGTAATAAGAAAACTGTGAGGGAGTAAAATGACATTTGAAAATAATCTTGGACTATTAAGAACAAAACAAGCAGAAATACTGTCTGAGAACATCAAAGTTAGAAAGTTAACTGCAGAAGATGCAATGATAAAACCGGTGCTATTATATCCTGATGATGATGTTCAAACCATACTGAAAAAATTAAAAAAAGAAAGCATAAACGATTGCATAGTCGTCAATAAAAATAAAACCTTCCTGGGAGAAATAAGCAATGAAGATATCAACAAATTATTTTTAGATCAGATTAAGAAAGAACCATTAGTACAAAAACTCAACAGAGGTTACAAACGAGAATTTAATTATAAATCTGCAAAAGACCTAATGAATAAACACAAATCAACCGCTAAATTAAATACACCCATAAATAAAATTATAGAATTACTATGCAAAGAATGTTTTCACTACATTCCCATCACAGACGATGACGAACAGGTCATAGGTGTCGTAACACCAAGCAGCATCATAAATCTATTGAAAGACTATTAAGAATGAACAATCAAGAAAATAAAACCTATTGGCATCAAATATCTGTAGATGAAACTTTATTAGAATTAAAATCTTCAATCCATGGTTTAGAAGAGAATGAAGCAAAAAACAGACTCAAAATCAATGGTCCAAATACAATTGCTCAAGAAGAAAAAAATAAAGTTCTCAAACTATTGTTCAGAAACTTTAACTCATTACTAATATACATCTTATTAGGAAGCGCCCTAATATCACTTTTTTCCAACCACCTAATTGAATTCACAGTAATTGCAATCATAATACTCATAACAGGATTATTCGGTTTTATACAAGAATATCACGCCGGAAAATCACTTCAAGCACTATCTAAACTAACGGTTAAACATGTTGAAGTTTTACGCCATGGGGAAAAAACTCAAATCAACAAAGAAGAATTAGTTGTGGGAGATGTAATTGTTCTAAAAAGAGGAATGATAGTTCCAGCAGATGTTAGGGTTATCGAAAACAAAGGATTATCTGCCGATGAATCAATTCTAACGGGCGAATCAATACAAAAATACAAACGAATAGATGAAATAGAAGAGCTGGAAGTCCCAATAAGTGACCAACACAACATGTTATTCGCAGGAACAAGCATAACAAATGGTCATGGACACGGAATAGTCATTGCAACTGGTTTAGAATCAGAAATCGGAAAAATATCTCAAACCCTGAAGAAAATAGGTTTTCAAAGAAGCCCTTTGCAAAAACAAATAGATGAAATGAGCAGAAGAATCGCCTACACAATCATTTTTGCATGCGCATTTCTTCTAATAATATTATTCACAAAGAACTTCGGAATATTTGAATCACTAATATTAGTTGGCGCAGTAGCAGTCTCAGGAATACCAGAAAGTTTTCCTTTAGCCATGACAATGTCCTTATCCAATGGTGTTAAAAGAATGGCCAAGAAGAATGCCATAGTAAAAGATCTGAGCTCCGTTGAAACCCTAGGAACCACAACCGTGATTTGCACCGATAAAACCGGTACACTAACGGAAAATAAAATGCTCGTAGAAAAAGTTTTCTTTGCAGACGGAACCGAAATTGAAGTAAAAGGACATGAATATAATCCAACAAACACATTTTCAAACAAACAAGGAGTTTTCGAAAAACACCGATTCACCAACTATCAAGAATTCTTTAAAGCATGTATTCTGTGCAATAATGCACAGCTTTTAATCAAAGATGAAGAATGGGCTCTATCGGGAGAACCAACCGAAGGAGCAATATTATCATTGGCTAAAAGCGCAGGTTTTGACGATCTCACAATAAAAAAAGAAAATAAACAACTACTGGAAATCCCTTTTGACCCATTCGAAAAATTCATGATAACAATAAATGAACATGAAAATCAAAAAACTGCTTATCTAAAAGGAGCGGCTGAAAAAATCCTTGAGAAATGCACTCATATAAGAACAAAAAATAAAGAAGTAATCAAACTAAACCAAAAACTGATTGATGAAATATTAGCACAGGTAAATCATTATAGCAACCAAACCTATAGAGTTCTGGGAATTGCAACCAAACAAGTAGATAATATACAATCAAATCTTAATTCAGAATTCATATTTGAAGGACTGATGGGAATTGACGACCCCATACGTGAGCAAGCATATCAAGCAGTAAAAGAATGTCAAAGCGCCAACGTCAGAGTAATAATGATTACCGGAGACCATAAACACACAGCCAAAAGTGTCGGGAAGAAACTCGGCCTAATGACATCAAATGAAGATTTAATTCTTGAAGGACATGAACTTGATAAGATGAGTGATGAAGAATTGGATAAAATTATTTCTAAAGTAGTAATATTTTCAAGAACAACACCAGACCATAAGTTTAGAATTGTATGTTCTCTGCAAAGAAAAGGTGAAATTGTAGCTATGACTGGTGACGGAGTAAACGACGCACCCGCATTAAAAAAAGCTGATATAGGTGTTAGCATGGGTAAATCAGGGACAGATGTGGCCAGAGAAGCATCAAACATGGTGCTAACAGACGATCATTTCTCAACCATAGTCAATGCAATAAAAGAAGGAAGGACCATTTACAGCAACATAAGACGGTTCATATACTATCTGTTAACAGGCAACATGACAGAAGTAATACTCATAATATCAACCATCTTGATTGGATTAACGACGCCTTTAACAGCCCTAATGATTCTATTCATTAATTTAGTAACAAGCACATTTCCAGCGATGGCGTTAAGCGTTGAATCCACCCATATAAAAGTGATGAAACAAAAACCTAGAAATCCAAGTGAAAAAATATTATCACATTATATTTTATTAAAAATACTTGTATTGGTTCCCCTATTGTTTTTAGGAACATTAGCATTATTCTTGTGGGAACTAAACACGCCTGGTGGAAGCATAGAAAAAGCTCGAACAGTGGCATTTGCAACGCTTATAATGTTTGAACTACTGCATACATTTAATGCAAGATCACTACACACAACCATCTTTAACAAGAACTTCTTTTCAAACAAATACATATTCATAGCAGTAGGCACATCATTGGCATTAACATTACTAACAATATATAGTGGAATAGGACAAAAAATCTTTAACACAGTTTCATTATCAGCCACGGAATGGATAATGATAACAATTGTAAGCAGCCTAGTAATAATAGTTGCAGAGATAATAAAATCACTTATAAAAAGCGAATTCAAAGAGCAAAAAAGACTGAAAGGATTAGAAATACAAGTTGAGTAAAAGAAAAGCAACCAACCATAATATCTGTTCTACAATTATTTCAACTCAATCCACAATGAACCCATTTGCTTTTTAACAATATTTATAAATGATGTGCACATATAATTTTTTATGGCATTTCCTGATTTAAAACAAATTTTCATTGATAGTTTTGGAAAGATAATATTAATAATTTCCATATTTGTCATCACTGCTCTGATTGCCAGAATAGTTGGTTTTGTCTTAAAGAGATTTTTCAAAAGATCATCAAAGATACTTAATGTTGACCCCACAAAGTATACTTTCATCAGATACCTTATTTCAGCAGCCATTTACTTAATTGGAATTAGTATTGCAATTTCCATGATTCCTTCTCTAAGATCGCTAGCAGTTTCTTTATTAGCCGGTGCAGGTATTCTTGTAATTGTTATTGGATTTGCATCACAACAAGCCTTTTCAAACATTATAAGCGGAATATTCATTGTGATTTTCAAACCCTTTAGAATAGGCGACCGGTTGAAGATAGGAACTGATCTGAGAGGAATAGTTGAAGACATTACACTAAGGCATACGGTGATAAGAGATTTTGAGAACAAAAGAATAATCATACCTAACTCAGTCATAAACAATGAAATATTAGAAAATTCAACCATTGGAGATGAGAAAATCTGCAAATGGGTCGAATTTGGAATAAGCTACGACTCAGATGTTGACAAAGCAAAGAAGATTATGATGGAAGAAGCATTAAAACATCCAAAACACATTGACAATCGAACAAAAGAAGAACAAGAGAATAAAGACCCAATTGTAAGGGTTAGAATTGTTGGTTTTGGAGATTCTTCAGTGAACCTAAGAGCATATGTTTGGGCTAAAAATCCTCCAGATGCATGGATGATTGGATGCGATCTTAATGAAAACATAAAGAAAAGATTTGACAAAGAAGGAGTGGAAATACCATTTCCCTACAGAACAATTGTGTTCAAAGATAATAAATCTTCAAAAAAGAAAAGCATAAGCAGAAAATAACTCATCACCATAAAGGAGGCGACAAATGAAAATTTCAAAATTCATAAAACGATCATCTCATAAAACCGGTATGGGTCCTGGAAGCGTTGTTTATGTTGGCAAGAAAAGATCCGCCAAACCAACATTCGAGCTCATCGATTATAATTTCGAGAATGTTTCTGAAAAAAAACTTAAAACAATTGAAGAATCATTTCCTTTCAAAGACATGCCCAGTGTGACCTGGTTGAATATCATGGGTTTGCACGATACAAGCATCATTGAAAAAGTAGGAAATCATTTCGGTCTCCATCCACTTATACAGGAAGACATTGTTAGCACCGGTCAAAGACCAAAAATGGAGGATTTTGAAAACTACCTATTCATCGTTCTCAGAATGCTTTATTATGATAAGAAAAATGAACTTTCTGCCGAACAGGTCAGCATAGTTATAGGTCCTAATTTTGTCATTAGTTTTCAAGAACAAGAGGGTGATGTTTTTGACGATGTAAGAACAAGAATTAAGGATACAAAGTGGAGAATTAGGAAAAGTGGCAGTGATTATTTGGCCTATGCTTTGATTGATTCAATTATTGATAACTATTTTCTTGTGCTTGAAAAATTGGGCGACAAACTAGAAGACCTGGAAGAAGAACTAAATACAAACCCTAGTCAGAAAACTTTGAATGAAGTATACATCATGAAAAAGGAGCTTGTCTTTTTAAGAAAGTCTGTTTGGCCTCTTAGAGAAGTAATAAGCAAATTCCATAAGAGCGAATCTAAGCTCATACAAAAACAAACTGTAAGGTACATTAATGATTTGTACGAACACACAATCCAAGTTATTGATACCATTGAAAGCTTTCGTGATATGATTTCAAGCATGATTGATGTTCATCTTTCAAGTTTAAGCAATAAAATGAACGAAGTTATGAAAGTGCTGACGATTTTTGCAGCGATATTCATTCCACTAACTTTCATTGCAGGGATTTATGGAATGAATTTTGAAGTAATGCCTGAACTCTCGTGGCCCTACGGCTACGCTTTTGCATGGGCAATCTTTTTATCAGTTGGAATTGGAATGCTAGTTTTTTTCAAAAAGAAAAAATGGATTTAAAAAGAACTAATTAGAATAAGTTATTCAATAAATCTCATCACATCTCTTCCAATCTTTTAATCCTTTCTTCAATTGGCGGATGTGTAGAAAACAATCTACTTCGTCCACTTTTCTTTTTTCTAAAAGGCGAACTAATGAACAAGTGAGCAGTTGCTTTATTTGCAGTGTCAACCAGTGGGTCAGGATCTTTAGAAATCTTCTTCAAAGCCGAAGCAAGTCCCGGAGGGTATCTTGTAAACATAGCGCCCGAAGCATCTGCCATGTACTCTCTCTTTCTACTAATGGACAATTTAATCAATTCAGCTATTATAGGAGCTAAAATAGCCAATACCAATCCAACCACTATAAAAATAATAGTCGCATTACCACTGTTTTTTCGACCGCTTCCTTTTCCACCCCAAAGAAAACTTCTAAGTAAAAACTGACTTAGTAAAAGAATAACTCCAACAAGAACAGCCGCAAGCATCATCACCTTAATATCATTATTCTTGATGTGACTCATCTCATGAGCAACAACCCCTTCCAACTCCTGCCTGTTCAACTTCTCCAAAAGGCCAGTTGTAACCGCAATGGAAGCATTCTCGGGTTTTCTTCCGGTTGCAAAAGCATTAAGAGCAGAATCTTTAATCACATAGCATTTAGGCGTAGGTAACCCTGCTGCCAATGACAATCCTTCAACGGTGTGAAACAGATGAGGATATTCTTGTTTAGTAACTTCCTTAGCACCAGATATGCTCATAATCATCCTGTCGCCAGTAGAAAAAACAACTAAAGTGTAAATCACTCCAAATATGGTTGTTATGATCAAACCCATAAAAATATCTCCCATGTACAAGCCAAATGCAAAACCAAACAGAGATATAATTAAGAAAAATAAAACTATGAGGAACCATGTCTTCACATTGTTCCTCCTAATCTCATCAAAAGTTATTCGCATCAGAATTCTACTTTAACGTTTTTCCTTTCTTCTGCTGAGGTTTCGAAAGATGCTTCTTCTTTAAAACCAAGAGTTCCTGCAATTACATTGTTTGGAAAAGTCTGAATCTTAGTGTTGAAGACCATAACAATGTCGTTGTAGTGCTGTCTTGAATAAGCAATCTTGTTTTCTGTTCCAGCCAGTTCTTCCTGAAGCTGCATAAAGTTCTGATTAGCTTTCAAATCAGGATAATTCTCTGAAACCGCAAACAGGCTCTTCAAAGTTTCACTCAGCATATTACTTGCTTTTCCTTTTTCATCAGGAGTGGTTGCTTTCATAACAGCCGCTCTTGCCTTAGTAATATTTTCAAGAGTTGTCTTCTCATGCTTCATATAACCCTTGACAGCATTAACCAAATTAGGAATCAAATCGTTTCTTCTCTTAAGCTGAACATCTATTTGTGCAAAAGAGTTCTTGACCTGATTCTTCAATCTAATAAGTCTGTTAAACAGTCCAACAATTAAAAGAACTATTACAACGACTATAATTATCACAATCCATAATGTTGATAAAGCCATTTTTTTATTCCTCCCCTATAGGTTTATTATTTTGTTAAACAATATTGGTTATTTAAATGTTATGAATTAATACAATTAGAATTTAAATTATAAAAAAAATTCCAAACTAGAATTCAATCAAAGAGTAATTATTCTCATTGGTTTATGTTAAAAAATGATTTTGGTTCTATGACTAATTATTATCATCATCATCAGGATCATAATCATCAAAATCGTCTTCGTCACCATAATTATAGTTGTTCATTTTTCATTACCTCCAATAGTCTATAATTCAGATGTTTTCAAGCACCTTTTAGCGCATATCTGAATGTTTTATCGCAACGTGTATACTCTATTATTTAAATTTTATGAAAATAAACGGTTTAAGTTAGAAAAGAATTATAAACCAGCGAAGTTGGTGTTTTCAAATGGTAGAATTTAACTCCGATGGTAGCCTGAAGCTTCCTAAACAAATGCTTGATAGAAAAGAAGAAAACGAAAAAAAGATGCATACACAAAAATGTATGACTATAAAACGAGAAATCATGAGCTTTACAGCTCCAAAAAAATGTGTTCTAAGACTTGTTTTATCGGATGTTTTCAACAATGATTCCAGATTCGTAGATACTATTTATGGTTATTTTAAAGATAGAGCAATGGTTCCAAACAGGCTAACAAAAATAAGTGATAAAGAATTCGAAGTTGAAATTGGAACTGATTTTAGAAGGTGCACAGACTGCAATTCATTAATAAACGAATTCAGAGAGTTTTTGCCAGGAAATGTAATTGAAGAAAAAGGAAGCTGTAGCTTTGAAGGGCAAATAAAGAATTTCTCCTATGAAGATTATTTCGATTGATTGAATTTTCTCCTCTAAAATTAACTATATTTTTATAATAGCGCCCTTTCTAAGCATAAATGGCAAACTTTTGGTCGATTGTAAAAAAGGTTATTGGAGAAGCCGATGTGCTTTTGCTTCTGCTGGACGCAAGACTGGTTAATGAAACAAGAAATATTGAGATTGAAAAAAGAGTCAAAGAAGCCAATAAACCCTTAATCTATGTTATTACAAAATGCGATTTGGTTGAAAACAAAGAAGATACTGAAATACACAAAAAAGATTTGAAACCATGTGTTTTTGTTTCTTCAAGTAAATATTATGGAGTAACAATTCTCAGGGATAGAATACTAACTGAAGCCGCCAAGCATAAAATAAAATCCACATCAATTAAAGTCGGTGTTCTTGGTTATCCCAATGTTGGAAAATCTTCTTTGATTAATGCCATGAGTGGCGGTAGTGGTGCTTCAACCAGTTCCATGAGTGGCCACACCAGAGGGCTTCAAAAAATTAGAAGTGATAATCGAATTATGTTTCTAGACACGCCAGGAGTTATTCCTTATATGGAAAAAGAAAGCGAGAAACATTCCATGATTGGTTCCGTTGACTTTACCAAAGTTAAAGATCCTGATTTAACAGTTATGAAAATCATGGAACAATTTCCAGGTAAAATCGAGGCCTATTATGGCGTTGAAATCAATGATGATTTTGAAGCTTCTCTTGAAAACATTGCTCGTTCTAAGAACATTGTTAAAAGCGGTAATCAACTCAATATTGATCAAATGGCTCGAACAATTTTGAAAGACTGGCAAAAAGGAAACATAAAGTAATTCAATGCTTTCTCATTTCAAACTTCACTTTTCTATAGGTTGGTATTACATACTTGTGGTCGTAAGAAACGTGTATAAGTATGTTGTAGGCCGTTGATATCATCATCAAACCAGTAACTATCATGGCAACAGAGACCATCAAGAACCAAGCACTAACTCCTAATGCATATATCAACAATGGAGAGAACAACCCAATCAATGATAGCACCAAACCGTAAATCATTTTTTTCAATATGTTACGAGTTTTCATTATTCTAGTGCCACCTTCGAGGTTGGTCAATATTCTTACTAGCTGCTCAATTACTTGTTTAAATAGGTTAGTGGCTTTTATGAAGAAAAACATTGTACCTATAAAACCGATTCCAATAATTATATATATAGGTATTTTTGCATTAAAGTATGACGCTAGTTCCGAGGCTCCAACCAATATGAATAATGTTATTAAACTATTTTTTAAGTATTGACCCATTAATGTTCGAAGTTTTTTTGTGTGGTGATTTTCTATCTCTATTTCTTCAAATAAAGTTTTTATGTAAAATGATAATGAACTCGTGGTTTTATGAAATCCGTTCTTTGTAGATATTAGCGCTGATATTTTCTTGTAGTTTCCAAGACCTATGGACATAATTATTGATGTGAATAGTATTACAACTGAGATTATGGTTACAAGATCTATTTGTGATCCTAAACCCATACTTTCTTTTGCCACCAGCAATGAGAATGCTCCCGGAGGCAGCATGGCTATTGCACTGAAAACAGCTCCTTCGTTTGAAAAGTTTGCAAAGATTTTTGTTGTGACTCCAATTGCAATGAATAGACCTATTATTGATACTAGCATCAATACTATTATTGGAATTATGTATTCAAATATGGATGTTATGTTTATCAAAGTTCCAATTGCTATGAAGAAGAACGATGAAAGCATTAGTGAGTGTGGTTTTATTGAATGTTCAAACTTTTTTGACTCTGCAAATGTTGCGATGATGCTTCCTGCCAAGAATGCGCCTGCGCTTGGACTTAGGTGTAGTACATAACTCAGATATGCAAATGCAGTGCATAATGCTAGACTGATAAACATTATGAATTCTTCGCCTGCGTTTTTAGTCACCCATGTTATGATTTTTTCTGCAAATTTTGAAACCAAGACATAGATTATTACTAGTATTGTCAAGTTTATAACTAGACTTTGTATTGCTGAGACCAGTCCTGCTGCGCCTGCTTTGCTCAATGAGCTGAAGAATGTCAGCGCAAATACTCCAAAAGCGTCTTCTAGTACCAGTACCGCAACCAACAATGGCACTTCGCTTCTTTTTATCAGTTGTTTCTGTCTGAGTATGCTGGTTACTATTGCGGTGCTTGAGAATGAGAATATTACTCCTGCAAATGCAGCTGTTGTTGTGCTAAAGCCCAATAGTACTGTTGCTACGAATATTGTGAAAAACATGATGCCAACTTTAAAAAGCGTCACTGTTATGGCTTTCATACCTATTTTCGTTAATCGTTTTAACGAAAATTCCATTCCAATTACAAACAAGAATAATATTGCGCCCAGTTCTATCATTAGGTCAATCAAGCCAGCATCTTGAACCAATCCGAATCCGCTTGGTCCAATGATCATTCCAACTATTAGCAGTCCTAGAACTAGTGGTTGTCTGAACTTAGCAGATAGCAGTCCGGCTATTATTGCAAATAGCATCAGAATAGCTATGATTATTAATGGGTTGTCTATCATTTTATGGCGGGAACTGTATGCAGGAATACAAAAGTATATACTGAAATACCCCTGAATCATATTTATTGATATACTCCTATATAAACTTTATGATTCAACAAAAAAAATAAAAAACACACCAAAAACAAATCAAAAAATACCAGTGATTCTTCCAGAAATTATTTAAAGAAATTAAATTGTAATAAAATTTATGAAATTCAGAAAAGAAAAACTTTTCTGAGTTCATAAATTATTTAAGAGGAAATTTATGAAATTTAAAACATTCACACTGGACAAATTCCAAGAAGATTCAATTATAGCAATTGAAAATAACAAGTCAGTTCTAGTCTCAGCACCAACCGGCTCTGGAAAAACATTAATCGCAGATTATATCATAGACAAATTCCTAAAAGAAAACTCAAGAATCATTTATACCGCACCAATAAAAGCCCTGTCAAACCAGAAATACAAAGAATTCACAGACTCCTACGGCAAAGACAAAATCGGTTTAATCACAGGCGATTTAGTTATCAATCCAGACGCACAAATATTGATAATGACCGCCGAAGTATACAGAAACATGACCATTGTCAATGATTACGCCCTGGATTCGGTTGCCTATTGCATAATGGATGAAATCCACTACATAAGCGATTACGAAAGAGGTCATGTGTGGGAAGAATCAATAATTTTTAGTCCAAAACACATAAACTTTTTATTTCTTTCAGCAACAATCCCCAACGCAGAAGAATTTGCATCATGGATTGAAAGCATAAGAGAAACTCCTGTCCAGGTCATAAAGTCAGACGTTAGACCGGTTCCTTTAGAAAGAAAATTCTATGATTCAGAAATAGGACTTGCAACCCTTGATGAGATACAAAACAAAAAAGAACTGGATAAATATCCTGACTATAAACATTCCATGAGAGGAAAATATAGATCCGCAAGAGTTCAAAAACCAGACTTCAGAAATCTCATAGCAGAACTTGGAGATAAACTTCCATGCATATACTTCGTTTTTTCAAGAGCAAAAACAATGGACTATGCAGCAATTCTCGCAACTAAAAAACAATACTTATCACCGGAAGAACAAAAAAAAGCAATATCCATTGCAAGCAACGAATTCAATAAACTGAATAAAGAAGTACTTTCTTTGAAAACAACACAGAAACTAAGAGCATGCATCCCTAAAGGAGTTGCTTTCCACAATGCAGGAATACTTCCAGAGTTAAAGCACATCGTTGAAAAACTCTTTTCAGAAGGATTAATTAAAGTATTATTTGCAACCGAAACCTTCGCAGTCGGAATAAACATGCCTGCAAAAACCGTCTGCTTTGACAGTCTAAGAAAATATACAGATACAGGCTTTAGATACCTGACATCCAAAGAATACTTTCAAATCTCAGGAAGAGCCGGCAGAAGAGGAATTGATAAAAAAGGATTGTCGGTTGCAATGATTTTTCGCCCAGGCACAGAAATAGATAGAATAAAAGAATTCACCACCGCAGATGTGTTGCCATTAAAATCACAATTCAAACTAACATACAACACTGTTTTGAATATGATTAATCAGCACACAGCCGAAGAAAACACTAAAATTCTAACCATGAATTTCTTCACGTACCAAACACTCAAAGGTGCAACGTCAAATAGACTACTGGGATCAATAAAGGCTCGATTCACAAAAGCAACAAAACTATTGACCGGACTGGGATATATAAAAAATGATAAACTAACAAACCTGGGAATATTCACAACGAAAATATTCGGAGATGAACTGGAAGTTTCCCAAATATTCAACGGTGAAATAAACCTTGATGAATATACAATATTGCTGCTGCTTGCATCACTGGAATATGAAGGTAAAAGAGACACTAAATTCTACAAAACATTCGGAGACTCCAGATCAAGAAAACTCTTTAACAAAATACAAGAAAACCCCCTACTCAGAAGAGGACTGTGGTCTCGAAACATTGACAAGATGACTGCAATTATTCACCCACTATACAATCAAAAAAAGTTCCTTGAAATACTAAAAAACACCACCATGCTCGAAGGCGACCTAATAAGAATTCTGATGCGTGTAATGGACAAACTAGAACAAATAGGCAAAGCGACCAACAATGACAAACACAAAGCAATGGTTAATAACTGCAAAGAAATAATCAAGAAATCACTAGAAGGAATACATTTGTTCTAAAATTCTTAATAAAGAAAACTTTTTATAATATAACATGTTTTCTATGCCTATGAAAAAATTATTTTTAGTAATACTAATATTTTTGTTGATTCCTTTTTCTTTTGCAGTAACTCCCGTTGATGTTGGCATTTGTGATAAAAGCTTGGAAGCAGCCGATGCACAGGTTCAAAGCTGCATCGATACCTGTACCATTGAAAGTAAACCTGCATTGGATGCCTATAATATAAAACAAGCAGAGTTGGAAGGTATTTCTAATGATCCTGTGAACAACTGTGAAGGCTACGCCGCATGTAGTTCATTCTGCCAAAATAAAGACTATGGATTTGATCCTGACGATGAAACTCTTAATCCTGCAATAGTTCTTAGTGCTATGGCATCATGTTTAGAAGAAACATGTCCTGACGCAATAGCCACCTGTGAAGCTCGAAAGGTTCAACTTCAACAGGGAATAGGTAATGACTTTTATTATGCTTACAAATGTGTTTGTGAAAGCTGTATTTTACCAGGATGCAGATATCAAAAGATGAGTGCCTGTGCTGAACTAACAGGTTTTTGTGATGAAGTAAGAAAATCTGCTTTTAACGCAGCATATGGAAGTTCTGTTAAATCTTGGATTGGTTGTAATAGTTCAACAACAAACATTGCAATTCTAACTAAAATTGGAACCGCCGGATTAACCGGAGATACAAAAGAACCAAAAAAAGAACCCGAACCAGATCCTAAAATAACAACTCCAGATAATAAGCCAATCACAACACCAAAAGAACCAGAGAAAAAGCTAACCGTGAAACAAGAACAGAAAAAACAAGAAAACCAACAGCAAATTCAAAAAATAAAAAACAAACCAAAAGTTGAAGTTATTGAAGTAAATACTCCTGAAGGAAAAAAAGAAATTATTCTTAACAATCCTGATAATTCAAAACCAGACATTGTTGATAAGGCCAAGTATCACTTAAAAAACGAAATAAAAACATCAATATCAGACAAAATTGGAGACATACCCATAATTGGACCCTACAAGGATTACATTGTTAAATTCTTTGAGGATCAACAGAGTGATGAAACAAAAACAACTGACACTCAAATTCAACTTGGATCTTCTAAAAAGGGGGCTCAATTATTTAATATGGTAGATGGAACTGGTGATAAAGAACTATCCTTGTCTCCTGGGAAAAATCTAATACCTTCAACTCCCCTGACAAAACCCTATGAATGGGTACTAAATGAATTAGGTTTCGTCGTTAAAAAATCAATGGCTAAGGGATTAGAAAAAGAATATGCTTTTGCTCTAAATGTCGCAAGACTTCAAAGAGAAAAATATGGTTCAAGCTGGTCTCAAACCATTAAGAACACAATCACATTTGTGGGAGAAGAACTAGGCGAAGACCCAGCAGCACAGACTTTGGAATCTTTCTCAAAAAAAGAATATCAAAAACAAGACGCAAGAGTTAAGGCATACATTATGCAGATGAAAATGAATGGTGAACTCAAATGAAAATTAGAACCATAATATTTTGGTTAATCATTTTAGGTATTGGATATTATCTATACACTCATCCTGCAATCATAGAAGATAATTTGCCCATGCTCGAGAATATTATTGAAAAGGCCAAAGGAGTATTTAACAATGATTCTCCCCAGGTAAAAGAAATGTCTACATTCATTAAAGATAATGATTTGGAGAGGCTAAAAATAGAAGATGGTGATACTGTATTTATCAGATTTAGCACAGATTCAATGGTTACCATAAATCAAGAGATATATGATGTTGCGTTGGAAGCCTATGATATTTTTCAAAAACCACTAATAGTAGAAGGATACTTTTTGGAAGAACCATTTTTCCAATTACAAACAACAAATCCAAATGAAGAAGACACATTATTTTTCACAGACATTAGAACTTCCGAATTTATGATTGAAAATGATATAATGATTTTTGATGTGTTTGTTGGAAATGTTGAAGTTAAAGACGATGAAGTTTTAGTCGAAGTTGAATACATTGGACCTGAAGAAGACTTCTTTGCAGACTATGCAGGCATGTGCTTTGTAATTATTCAGGATGTGCCATGGGTAGAAGACATAACCATAACCTATCTAAAAAAAGATTTATGCCTATCTATGAAAACAACATCAACAAATGTATTGGAACTTTACGCCGAAGAAATCTCTATGGATAAGTTTCTAGAAAACCTTGAGTTGGAACAATGCGAACCAAAAGAAACATCTGTTGATGAGAACATGAATGAATATACGGATGATGGCGATGAAAATATAGCAATGGGAGGTTCGGGTTTAGAATGCTCAACGGATGTTAAACAAGCATACCAAGAATACATTGCAGCCTATAACAAGCTAGTCTACCTTCAAGGAGATACAGAAGCAGCAGAGGCAGCTTACATTCCCTACAAATTCTACAAAGAGTGCTATGAATCACATCCTGAAATGGAAGAGTAGAAAAAATTAATTATAACATATGTTCTCTAAAATAATTCATGCCTTTAGGATATTTGTTGATGTTATCTAATGTTTTCTTGAAGTTATCCTTGAGTTTCATGGCTTCTTTCTTTGCAAGCCCCGAAGTTGTTTCATAGCTTATCTTTGGTTCTAGAACGGTCCTTTCTTCTTCGCTAACATTTGTTATTCCAAAGAGTTTAGGTGAGTTGAACATCTTCGTGTCATGTTGCAATCCAAAAATGCTTGTTGAAACCAAGTCAATAAACTCTGAGTTTTCTTTCAAGAAATCAATGGTGTCTAAGAATTCTTCTTTTGTTTCTGTAGGAAATCCAAACATTATGTAGGTCACATTTTTTATTCCACAAAGATGCGAGTTCTTAAGAACTTCTTTCACATCCAATACTCTAGTTCCTTTTTTCATAAGGTCAAGAATTCTTTGGTTTCCGGACTCAACACCCCAGATAACCATTGTCAAACCTGCTTTTTTCAACTTAGCCAACACTTCAGAAGTATACTCTTTTGTCGGTCTCAATTGACAGGTCCATTTTATGTTCAGATCCTTAACAATGTCTGCAAACGCCAATAATCTATTAACATGTATCATGTCATCTATCAGGAAAAAATATTTTTGTTTAGATAATTCTATATTTCTCTTAATAATCTCCAAAGGATATTCAACATACTTCACATTTTTATGATGGGTGCAAAAAACGCATTGCTTGTAATAACAACTACTGGATGTTTTTATTGGAATAACAATTTCAGGAGTGAAGTATTCCTGCAGGTTGTAAACGTCGAATTTAGTTTCATAACCAAAATTAAGTTTTGTTCTATCAATTTTTTTCTCATTAACAAAATCCAATAGTTCAACCTCATCGGCCAAAGTCTTATCGGCGATTAAACTTAGTTTAGCATTAATGGCCGGACCACCAATGACAGTTTTTACTTTGCCTTTCAAAGCTCTGAGCATTGAAAGCGCATAGAATGCCTGACTAGAATAAACAATGCTAAACGCGACCACATCGGGCTGCTTATCGATTATTTGTTTAAGTAGCTCATCAAATAGCTCAGGGTTTTTTCCATTGACAACCAGTTTGTTATTATCAGAGTAAACCTTTGAACTTTCTTTGAAATAATCGTTAACGATTTTATCATAATTAACCCACTTCTTTTTTTCTTGAAAATATTGTTGGTACTTGGGAAATCTTAGTCTGTGAAATTCTAAGTTTAAATCCAGAACATTAACCTCTCCTTGATGGTTTGCTTTTAGAAATGAATACATGCCTGTTAAAGAAAAAGGCGGACTTGCAGGTGTGCAAAAAGGCAGATAAACAAGTAAAACAGTTTTCATTTTATTATTATGAAATCTCCCTGACATCCAGGTTGAAAAGTTCCTCGATTTTTTCAAATCTCATGCCATCTTCAGGGCAGACAAAAGTTATTGCGTGACCTTTCTTATCGGTTCTGCCGGTTCTGCCGATTCTATGAATGTAAAACTCAGACCTTGTGGGAACATCATAATTAAGCACCAGGTCAACATTGTCAATGTGCAAACCTCTGGCAGCCACATCGGTGGCAACTAGGATTTGTATTCTACCACTCTTAAAAAGGTTAAGATGTTTTAACCTTTCATTCTGAGTCAAATTACTGCTAATGGTTTTAACACTAAACTTATTATCGAGAAGAAATTTAGTTATTCCATCACATTTAAGTTTGGTATTGCAGAAAATCAATACTTTCTGAATCATCTCATCAGAAAACAATCTAAGAAGAGTCTTGTTCTTATCCAACATTTCACAAAACAATTTTTCTTGAACAATATTCTTAGGAATCTGAGAACCAACGGTTAAATATTCATAGTCAACAATGATCTCATTCATGAAGTTTTCGACCTTCTCGGTAATGGTTGCTGAAGAAAGAATTATCTGAGCATCATTGCTGGCTCTTCTCTTCACATAAACACAATCATCAAAGAAACCGTCATCAAACATTTGATCGCTTTCATCGAAAACAAGAAGTTTTACAGCACCGGCTTTAATCTGCTTACTGTTAATGTGCTGTATTAATCTTCCGGGAGTTCCAACCATTATATGGTTTCTCTTGGTGGTGGTTTTATAATCATTTGAAATCTCTCGGCCACCATAGAGCATGCCGACCTTAAAACCCAGGGGATCACAGACTCTCTGAATCTCCTTTCCAACCTGAATACAAAGTTCCCTGGTGGGAACGAGAACAATCATCTGAACACCAAGCTTTTTGTTAATCTTACCTAAAAAACCAATGGTAAAAGCCAAAGTCTTACCAGTACCGGTCCTTGAAGTAAAAACGATGTTCTTACCTTGAAGCGCTAAAGGAATGACTTTCTCTTGAACCTCGAACAGCTCTTTGAACTTCAAAATATCTAAAGCAGATATTACTTCTTTCTTCAATTTAAGCTCTGAAAATGATTTCATAGAAAGAACGAGAATAAAATTGTTTAAAAGTGTTGTGATGAAAAACAGATAATTTAAACTAAAAAAAAGAAATGAAAAAAATTATAAAAAAATTAGTATTCAACAGCTCTTGCTAGTCTTTTAGCATGGGCAATCCATTTCTTAATATCAACTACGCCAGGCACAAGTTTGACTAACTTTCGCTTCTTGTTTACTTCAACTAATGTTTGATTTAGATTTTCAGGATTTCTATTCTGCAACTCCATTACTGTATCAACACCACAGTCTTCAAGAAGATCTGAATACTCAATACCAATTCCACTGATTCTCATTAAATCAACTCTGTTAATCCATTGAAGGATTGTTGATGATTTAAGCTTAAGATCTTTTGCAATATTAACTCTTCCATTGACGGTTTTACCTGCATTTAAGAGTTGTTTTAAATTCTTGATTTCTATTTTTTGAAGTTTAGCAGCATTTCTTTTTCCAATTCCTTTAACTGATGCAAGTTCATATTTAAGTAAAGGATTTCTTGAAACTTTTTTTACAACCTTCTTTGATGCTTGAACTTTTACACTCTTAACTTTTGGTTTGTTTAAATTAGCCAATATTCTTGCATTGATTTTCTTTTGCTCACTCTGCATTTTATTTATTGCTCTTGAAAGTAAAACATTTTCTTTTTTAACAGAAGAATAAGCTGATTTAAGTTTGATTAACTCTTTTTTGCTTGCTGAGTCTTTACTTTTCAATTTTTTATCAACAGCAACTACTTTTTTGTTAAAATTTGCAATTACGTTTTTTAATCTAATTTCAAGTTTATTAACTGTTAAACTTTTTTTGTTTAAGGCTGTAAATGAATTTCCTAAGTTTTTAATTACAATTTTTAAACCATTTAATTCATTTGTGGTTGTGTTTAGTCTTTGTGGAACATTTGATAGCTTGTTTAATCTAACAAAGATATCTTTGTGTTCTATCTTCATTTTTAGAACTAATTTTTCATGTTCTTCTCTGGTTCTCATAAGAGAATAAACATCATCTTTGACTCTATTAAAAGATCTTATTAACTTTTTGTCCAATTTTGGAAAATTAAAATTCATAGTTATCACCTGGGGAATAAGAATCCTGTTGTATTTATAAAGTTAACTGGGTGTCACCCCTTGAAAGTGCTAATTTTAAGTTATTTTGTGAATTATTTCTTCTTAATCACAAACAAGCGTTATTCTATTGTAAACCCGCGTTTTTTGAACTCATGAGCATAGAGGTAGAATTTTCCATCTCTAACCGCAGGACAGCGTTCTGAGAATTTCACTGTTTTACCAGACACAAATATCGGAAAGTCTTTACAGGCAGAGTTTCTATCTAGATTCTTATGAATTAAACACCTATTATCTTTCAAACTCGGACAGGAAGCAGGATTTCCAATATTCAGCACAAATTTTCCGGCTTTATTTTCTGTTAAAAAACCTTTACTCATCAGAGCATCTTTTTGTTCTCCAACCGTAATATCCATTTCTTTTAGGCTAAGAAACAAGAATCCTTTTCTACAACAGAAAGCTTTACATTCATTAATACAGTAGTCACTAATCGAGTTTCTAGCATTATTCGCGAGGTCTTTTGTGGTTGTCAAGATAAAATATTCATTTCAGACTATATAAATACTCTTAAAAGAAATTGTAAAAAAAATACTGCATTGACATTTTGCAAAAGATTTTTATTCTACAAATGTTAGTGTTTCTCTAAAGAGGTTTAATTCATGAATTTTATTGCTCCAATTATTTTTTATGGCATCATAGGGTTATTATTATTTCTTTCCTATAGAAAGAATAAAGAAAAGTTTTACGATTCTCTAAAAATATCATGGAAATCAGGCAAAAACCTTCTACCCATTTTTCTGGTTGTAATAATATTGCTCATGTTTACTAACAGTTTTTTATCTAAAGATTTCATGAATGAGTATTTCACATTGTTTAGTGGATTATCTGGGATTCTTGGCGCCGCAATTTTAGGCTCCATAGTTCACATCCCTCCTTTCATTGCATTTCCAATTGGAGGACAAATATTACAATCAGGCGTTAATGCAGGTGTTATTGCAGTCCTAATTAATACTTTAATAATGGTTCACACATTCACAATCCCCATAGAAGTTAAGGAGATGGGCTGGAAGTTTGCAATTGTAAGAAATGGTTTGAGTTTCATTTTCGCAATAATAATTGGAATTATAATAGGGGTGCTATACTGATGTATACCATTCATGAAAAACACAGGAATAAATGGATGTTGTTTGCATTCATATGTTTAGTAATCCTATTAATATTAATCCTCTCAGATAAACTTAAAAATTTAATCGTAATTGCAAATTTTACAGATTCAATATTTCTATTGGTATATCTTCCAGGATTCTTTTTAATAACAGGCTTGATAGAAGCCTGGCTACCTGCAAAATTCATAGCTAAACATCTTGGAAAACACTCAGGTTTGAAAGGTTCAATTTATAGTTTTTTGATAGGAACATTGATGATCGGACCATTATATTTAGCATTTCCAATCGCAGTAGTATTACTAAAGAAAGGCATAAGTAAACTAAATGTAATATTATTTATTAGTGCATGGTCAGTCTTTCCAATTGGACAAGAAATATTCGAAATTCATTTCATGGGCTTTAAATTTTTCATATTGAGAGCTTTCTTTTCAATAATATTTGCAGTTGTAATCAGCCTAATTATGAACAGACTCAATGTTGTTGAAAAAGTTAAATTGAAAGAAAGTGCCATGAAAAAGAACTAAGAAATTTAAATTACAAAAAAAACACAAAAACAGAAGAATTAAATAAGCCATCACTTTTAATAAACAAAATGAAAATGCACGATAATTTTACAAATATTAACAAGTTGTATAAAAGTGTAAAAATAGAGTTTCATAGACATCCAATAATTAAGTTCATAATTCTAATTACCATAATAATAGCATATTTAACTCTTTCAATAATAAAATTTGGAGGAAAAGAAGGTGTTCTTGTAAGTGCTCTCACATGGAGTTTTTTTGTTCTATGTACGCCAATAGCAGATGCAGGGTTCCTTTTAGACCTGCCAACAAGAATTTTTACAGGGTTAAAAATGGTTTATTCCGAAATAATAGTTTGGATCATAGCCATAACACTTAACATAATCGTTATGAACTCAAATCCACTAATCTATCAAGATACACTCATACTATCACTGTTTAACCAAATATTATTACGTCCTTTTCCTTATTGGGGCATTATAATTCTCTCAGCATTAGGAACTTTCTTCTCGCTTCTTTTTGCAGACGAAATAATAGATGTGGCCTACGAAGAAAAACAAGAGCTAGAACATCACAAGAAACACAAACAAAAACACCATTTCATAATCTTAATATTCATATTCTTATTAATATTTATCATTTATGACTTCCTACTAAACAAATTAGGAATAAACATACCACTGTTCTAAGAAAAAAATTAATTATAAATCAAAAGCAGTAAAACAAAATGAAACTGAATAATCTAACTGAAGGGTCGATTTTGAAATCATTGATAGCATTATCAATCCCAATAATATTTGCCAATGTCTTGCAAACTGCCTATCAATTAACTGATACGTTTTGGGTCGGAAGATTAGGAACAGTTGCAGTTGCTGCTGTTTCAATTAGCTTTCCAATAATTTTTCTCATCGTTTCTTTAGGTGGTGGTTTAGCAATGGCAGGCACCATTCTCGTTGCTCAATATAAAGGAAAAGAAGATAAAGACGCAGTTAATCATATAACCTCTCAAACATTATTAATGGTTGTTGTTATTTCAGTTATTCTTGCAGCAATAGGTTATATTTTATCTCCTTTTTTCATTAGCTTAATGGGTGCTGAACCAAATGTTTTTTTAAGTGCAGTTTCATACATGAAAATATCTTTTGTAGGAATGATTTTTATGTTTACCTACATGGTTTTTCAATCATTGATGAGAGGAGTAGGGGATGTTAAGACACCAGTGTATATTGTTCTTGGAACTGTTTTATTAAATTTAATTCTAGACCCATTATTTATTTTTGGCTATGGTTTTATTCCTGCCTTTGGTGTGACTGGAGCTGCAATTGCAACCATTGGAACACAGGGGTTGGCCGCAATTATAGGTATAGTCTTACTATTAAAAGGAAAACACCAAATAAAATTAAACTTAAATGATTTAAAGCCAGATATTCATTTGATAAAGAAAATGTTCAAGATAGGATTCCCAGCGTCCATTGAACAATCAACAAGAGCACTTGGAATGACCATTATGACTTTTCTCGTAGCAACATTTGGGACACTTACTTTAGCTGCCTATGGCATAGGAAGTAGAATTTTAAGTTTTGTTATAATTCCTGCATTAGGATTATCAATGGCCACTTCAACACTTGTGGGACAAAATATAGGTGCCGGTAAAATAAATCGTGCAGAAAAGATAACAAAGTTAAGCGCATTCATAGGTTTCATAATTTTAACAATCGTAGGAATAATAATGTTCCTATTTGCAAAACAAATCTCTGCAGCTTTTATTCCTGGAGAATTAGAAGCAATTCAGTCAAGCGCATTATTCATCAGGATAATGGCTTTAACTTTTGGATTTATTGGAATACAAATGTCTTTGAATGGCGCATTTAGAGGTTCAGGAAACACAATGATTTCAATGGCATTATCAATAGTTTCGCTATGGGTTCTGCAATTTCCTCTTGCATATGTGCTTTCAACGCACACTCACTTTGCAGAAGTAGGAATTTGGATGGCATTCCCAATTGCCAACACAATCGCCGCAATAATAGCAATAGTCTGGTTTACCAAAGGAACCTGGAAACAAAAGAAAATTACAGAAGAAGTAAAACTAACAAGAGAAACAACCAAAGAAACAATAATCGAAGAAGGTTTGTGATTATATGTTTAATAAATTTTTTGAATATAAAAGGTTATTAGTTTTTTCTATTGATTAGAAATATAGATATAATTATGAACATTATTGAAATCGCAAACATAATCCAATAGTATGAAATGGAGTTAAAATTATAACTAATTCTCCAAACATTTACTATGCTCATAAGACCAACTCCTATCCAGAAACTAATAGCCCATTTCATAACTTCTTTCGATTTGTTAAAAATCATTTTTTAGTTCTCCTTAGTAAGATTATATTCAAAATCAAACCAATAACAGCCACTCCTGTTATTAAGTAGTTATAAAATAGAATATTGCTCTGAGCGGCATGTTTATAATTCATAATCATATTTATTATGCTATAAACACCACCTCCTATCCAAAAACCGATTCCATACTTATTTAGTTCGCTCATAGATAATGAATAGCAGGTCTAGCATATAAACTTTTCTTCTCACAATTTTAAAAAAGCTTCAAATATCTAATTAAAATAAGTGTCTCGAGCGGAAAAATTGTACTTAAATTCAAAAGCAAATTATATAAAGTATCAAATATTTCAAAGTGAACATGGCTAAAAAAAGTTTTTTTGGAAAATTGATGGATAATCTCGATTCAAAGCTTGAAAAGAAATCAAAAAAGAAAAAGTGTTGTTGCTCAAGTGAGGACGATTCGTGCTCCAAGAAATAATTAATTGGATATTGTACGGATTATTTCAAATGGACTCTGTTTCAAGAGTTTCGCAGTCAGTAAACTTCTTTTTATATGATTCCATTAAAATAATTCTACTCATAATTGTTTTAATATCAATTATTGGATTTTTGAGAACCTATATTTCCCAGAAAAAGATAAAAATCTGGCTAACAAAAAAAGCTACTGGTTGGAGTAACTTTATCGCTTCAATATTTGGGGCTTTAACACCCTTTTGTTCCTGTTCCTCAATACCAATATTCATTGGGTTTCTCGAAGCAGGAGTACCTCTAGGAACTGCATTCTCATTTATTATCACATCTCCATTGGTAAATGAATATTTAGTTGTTCTAATGCTCGGCTTCTTTGGATGGAAAATAACTTTAGCATATATTATTTCAGGAATACTATTAGGAACCATTGGAGGAATGATTCTGGGAAAGATGAATTTAAACAAGTACTTAGTCAAAGATTTCATAACAAAGGATTCAAACTCTTCCGAACAAATCTTCAAAACAATAAAACAAAGATTGCTCTTTGGCTGGAAAGAAGCAAAAGACATAATTAGAAAAATATGGATTTGGATTTTAGTAGGAGTAGGTATTGGAGCAATAATTCACAATTACGTACCTGCTGAATGGTTGACAAACACCATAGGTAGCATTGGATTCTTTGGAGTTCCATTAGCAGTTATTCTTGGAGTTCCAATGTATGGTAGTTGTGCAGCGATAGTGCCAATAGCAGTCGTTTTATTTGAAAAAGGAATACCTTTAGGAATTGCATTGGCATTTATGATGGCAACATCTGCATTAAGTCTGCCGGAAGCAATAATACTCAGAAGAGCAATTAAACTAAGACTGATTCTAATATTCTTTGGCGTAGTAACCTTGGGAATAATAATCACAGGATACCTGTTCAATATGCTACAGCCAATCCTGACCTAGTTTCTGTTATTGAGAATATATGTCTCGAGCGGAAAAATTTATAATAAATTAACTTTTTTTATGTTTTTTTATAAAATTAGTTAATTTTATCTTAGTCGTTTTGAATTAATTCTTCTGTTTTATTAATAAAATCTAACACTTGATTTTCATAATCACGTATTGTTTCTTGGTTAAACTTGTCTTGTGTTGAATAACTCGCATTATGCCTGTCTTCTTTAAGATTAGTATAGAGTTCTGCATCTTCTTTATTTATAGATAGTTCTTTTAATAATTTTGCTTCATCTCTAGTTATTGAATATTCTTTAATGAGTATTAGGATTGTTGCATAATGATTTTTTGAAGCATATTTCTTATTTGTTATTAATGCTAATGCACAATGATACAAAGAATAATACAATGTTACGATAAGCCAATCATTGAATTTTTGATGTTGCTTATTTAGTTTAAAAAATTCTAAGTTGTGTTTTGCTTTTTTTAGATGAGAAATTACTAACTCCTCGTTCTTGCCCGTCCTTTTTATTTGATTTTTAGATATGAAAAAATTCAATTCTTCTGCTAAATAGTTCTTATCTTCAAATAATTTGTTAATATTCATCAAATATTGCCTCATAAAAGTTTTGCTCTTTATAGATTGGAAACCCTGTTTTCCTTGCTTGTATTATCATATCATCTTCATTCTTCAAGAATTGTTCGATTGTTGCTTGAAATATTGAAATAGGATATTTCGAAGTTATTTCTGCGTCTTTTTTATTATTACTTAAATCAATTTCTCTGTTCATGACTATCAACAAATCTATATCGCTGTCTTTTTGCTCTTCCCCCCTTGATGCAGAACCAAAGAGAACCACAGTATAAACCTCTTGAGAAATGTTTTTCAAGAAATTTCTTAAAGGGTTTTTGATTCTAATATTTAAGTTATTGAACTGTTTTATTGCAATTTCCGAGAATTTAAGTGATAGTAACTTTTTATTCAGAATTATGTAAAATGTGTTTGATTTGGTTTTTTCTTGTTTTAAGATATTCAAGTTTGTTAACTTATTTATTGCGTTTTGCAAAGAACTATGAGATAATTCTGTGCGTTCTTTTAATTGATTATAATATAATTTATTTTCTTTTAGTTCAAAAAATGCTTGATAAATTTTATCTTCGGCCTTCATTTTATACTAGATTTATTTTGTTATTTATATATTTTACCAATTTTTGGTAATATTTTACCAATTTTTGGTGCAAAATAGTGTTAGCGTAAAATTATAAACCTAATTATTCAAAAATATTGATTATAGAAAACAAGATATTTTTAATGCCCTATTTATTGTGAAAAGTAGAAATGTCCCGAGCGAAAAACAAACAATAAATTAACTTTTTTTATGTTTTTTCCATAAAAATAGTTAATTTTATAGATAAAATTCCCACTACAATAGAAAAAATCGAATGTAGAGGGAAAACTTTATAAACAAGTAAGTTTTACAAAGATAAATGGCATATATCCATAAAAAAAAAATAGGTGAGAAAACATACTACACATTAAGAATATCAGTTAGAAAAGGAGAAAAGGTTATAGCAAAAGACATTGAAGTATTGGGAACAAACATATCAAACATAAAAATAGATGACTTGGAAAAGAAATATAGTAAAGAAATAAGAAAATCTTATTATACAATCAAAAAATTCTTAGAAAAAAACAAGTATGAAGAAGAATTAAAGAATCAAAAATTGAAAAAACAAGAATTACTAACAACAAATCAATTAATAAAGATAGAATCAACAAAAAAGCATTACTGCAATAAATTTTTAAAACTGCATAAACAAACACAAAAAGATATCTTAGAAGTGTTCTTAATAAGATTTGCAGTAAACACAACTGCAATAGAAGGGAATACTATTAATTTAAAAGAAGCGATAAAATTATTCAAAGAAGATCAGATACCAAAAAATCACACCACGAGAGAAGTGTATGACTTAACAAATACAAAAAAAGTATTTTATGAGTTGTTGAAAAACAAACAAGAGATAAACAAACAACTGATGATAAACATTCATGATAAACTATTAGACAATATCGATGAAAGAAAAGGATTCAGAAATCATGACATCCACATATTTGGGCAGCCATTCAAACCAACACCAACACAATTTATCAGAAGAGACATAGACCTACTATTAGACTGGTACCAAAAAAATAAAAAGAAACTACACCCATTAGAATTAGCAACACTATTTCACCACAAATTCGAGAACATACACCCATTCAGCGATGGAAATGGACGAACTGGAAGAATGATGATGAATTTGATAATGATGCAAAATAATCATCCACCAATAATAATTGAAAGAAGGGATAGAAAAGAATACTTAGAAGTGATGAGTAAAGCAGACAAAGCAATAAAAAAAGACTTGAAAGCGAATGGAGAAGAATATTCTGAACTAATAAAGTTTGTAACAGAACAATTGGTCAAATCCTACTGGGACGTGTTCTTGTTTTAAAAGTAAATAGTAATGCCCCGAGCG
>JBDRGV010000052.1:0-2023 GCA_043817405.1 archaeon
ACAACAAAACAAATAAAATAACAATGAAAACAACATTCTATGTTTACATTCTTTTATGTAAAGATAATAGTTATTACACTGGTTACACAAACGATCTAAAAAACAGAATAAAAAAACATAAAGAAGGTATTGCCTCAAAATACACTAGAAGTAAAGGTTTTAAAGAATTAGTTTACTTTGAAACACACCCAACAAAAGAAAGTGCTATGAAAAGAGAATATGCAATAAAAAACCAAAATAAAGCTTACAAAAGTAAATTAATTAGTGAATTTCAGAAGAATTTCTCCAAAACATCAAACTGATTAATAATTATCTTCAACTGTTTAACACTACTATCCAAAGTAACATTATAACAATACTAACAGCAGATAAAACTATTCCAATCCAAGCCATTACCCGGCCACCATATTTCTTAGGTGCTTCCTTAATCTTTTTTAGTGCCATTATACCAAAAACTAAAGATGCTATGACAAAAAGGGGTGCAAGCATAACAATACCTAGAGAAAGTGAAAAAAATATCCCAATTAAACCCAATCCTAAAGAACTAAAGGCAAAATTTTTATCTAAGGTCATAAAAATATTATAGAATTACTTGTTTTTAAATCTATCTAATCGGCCGCAGGCCAGCAGACCGCAGGTCTAACCAAACATACCCAAAATAGAAACATTTATATATAACTAATAGTTACATAAATGTATCAAAATGGAACAATTAATAAAAAAAGTAATGCATTCACCTACTTTAAACACTATTTTAATGGTAGAAGAAACAATAAAAAATGCTGATGAATCTATAATCAGCATAGTTTATATTAAAAAACATTTACCAAGAAAAGTAAATCATAATACTTTAATGCAAATCTTAGAATATCTTGAAGAAAGTAACAAAATAGCAGTAAGTTTAAAAGGAATAACCTGGATACACAATAATAACCCAAATTTAAGAAAGGCGATCATCGAAGGACTTGAAATTTGAAAAAAACAATAAGAATCAAATTATCTCCTGAAGCAGAAGAAGTATATAATTATTTGAATAAAGAAGTAGCTGAAGTAGAAAAAAGTGGGAAGAAAAGAACAGCTGAAGTTCAGATTTTTGAAGCTTTTCAGAAGAAGAAAGAATTGGTTAAAGTTAATATGCATTATGGTGAGCCAATTTCTAAATCTAAAATTCCAGAAAAGTTTAAGATAAAATATGGAATCACAAACTTATTCTGGGTAGAGCTTCCACATTTTTGGAGGTTTCTCTATTCTTTGACTGAGGGGGATTCTGAAATAGAGATTATTGCTTTTGTACTTGATATAACCGATCATAAAAAATATGATAAATTATTCGGTTATAAGAAGAAATAAATTTTCTAGTTAAACTTTCTTGCCCTGCGCGGGCTTGAGCGCTCTACATACACCTACAATACAATAAAAAAGGTATTGCTGCAAAATACACCAGAGGTAAAGGTTTTAAAGAATTAGTTTACTTTGAAACACATCCAACAAAAGAAAGTGCTATGAAAAGAGAATACGCAATAAAAAACCAAAATAAAGCTTACAAAAGGAAATTAGTTAGTGAATTTCAAAACAAACATTTATAAGTTTTTCTAACATTCCCCATAACAATGAGCAAAGAAATTCATTTAAACTTAGAAGAAGAAACTCTTTTTGGTTGGGAACCAGAACTAAGTGTAGAGGTTGCTGAAGCAATAGTCAAAGGCATTGAAGCAGAAGATGATTTTCCTGTAGTACCTGTTATTAAATTAGGTGATGGAAATTATGAATTAAGTGCTTGTTGGTCTCCATTAGGGCCTCTTCTTGATGGAGGTCATGCACGTGCAGTCGGGCATTATGTGGCTGGAAAACCACTGAAGTGTATTATAGTAAATGAAAGCAAAAAATTACCTGCTTCCTATGAAAGAGTTAATATTAAGGACATTATTTTAATAGATGATCCAAAAGAATACTTACAAAAAAGAAGAGCTTATCCAAAGTATAGAAACATTTATGATTAATTATTTCTAATTGGCCGCAGACC
>JBDRGV010000053.1:0-6008 GCA_043817405.1 archaeon
TAGATAATACTTCTATAACTCAATTACAATATAATGATAAAGGCTGGCATTTACTCTCTGTTAACGACGTTGAGCATTTATCTGGTATGAAAAGAGTTAAAGACTCAAATAATCTCGAAAATTAGGAACCTTTTTAAACAGACTCTATCTCTTTCAATATGCTGAGGACATCACAAGATGATGCTGGAAGGAAAATCCACCAGAATCCTCGGGGAGAAAAAAAATGGCAGAATATAAATTAAATATTGGCGACCCAAAAACGGGTAAATGTTACAAAGCAACAGTTGTCGGCAACGAAACTAAAGATCTTCTAGGTGCTAAGATAGGGCACACAATTAAAGGCGACAAGTTCGGATTTGCAGGTTATGAATTTGAATTAACCGGTGGTTCAGATACAAGTGGATTTCCCATGAGGAAAGACGTTCGTGGATCAGGCAGAAAAAGAGTTTTAATTGCTTCCGGAGTTGGAACCAGACACAATAGAGCTGGAATGCGATTAAGAAGAACCGTTGTTGGATGCACCGTTGGTCAGAAAACAGTTCAAATTAACTTAAAAGTTCTAAAGTATGGTAAGAAAGCATTAGATGCAGGAACTGAAGCAGAAGCGGCTGCAGAAGCCACAGATGATAAACCTCCTAAAGAAGAAGCAAATGTTGAAGCTCCTAAGAAAGAAGTAAAGGAAAAGAAACCTAAAGAAGATAAAAAAGATGCGTAAAGGCGATACAAAAATTCACTTGGTTGCAGCAGGATTAATCTTAAATAAAGATAAAACTAAGGTTTTGTTAATAAAACGATCCGATAAGTTCTGGGGAGATAAATGGAGCTTTCCAGGCGGACATATTGAATTACACGAACATTCTACAGAAACAATTAGAAGAGAATTAAAAGAAGAACTCGACTTGAAAATTATCAGTACAGAATTACTTGAAGTACAAGAAATTGTGAAAAATAATTTTCATTTAGTATCGTTTATTTACATTGTAATTGCAGAAGATTATTTTAAAACAGGAGATAAAGAATTTGACGACGTAGAATGGATTAATGTTTCTGAAATAGATAATACCCCTTGTCAATTGTCAGATAAAATAAGAGAGTATCTTAAATCACTTTGATTATTTCTTTGTTTTTTATTGATAATATAGTTTTCTCTACAACAATTAATTAGTTTACTACTCTTTAGTGATGAATAAACGAAACATTTAAATATCATTAATAGTTTATAATAAGCAATGAAACATGTCGTCAGTGTAAGCATGGACGAAGAAACGATCATAAAAATCAGAGAAATTCTTAGAAACACCTCCCACAGAAATAAAAGCCACGTAGTAGAAGAAGCAGCTGCTCACGTTAATGCTAAAATAATTAGTTCTGATTTAAGCGAGAAGAATGGTTTCAAATGGAACAAACAAAATTTGAAAGATTATCTTGGTAGTATAAAGAAGGAACCAAAAGTTGACTTATACTGGCTTTGCACACCAAACAATCCAACCGGAACAACAATTCCTATGGATAATATAGAACAAATAGTGGCAAAAGCAAGTGAGAAAAATAAACTTGTTGTAGTGGATGAAGCATATGGAGAATACATAGATGATACAAATGATAAGAGAAAAAATAGTGCTGTTCAACTGCTAGATAAGTATTCAAACCTAATAGTTACAAGAACTGTTTCAAAAGGTTTAGGACTTGCAGGAATAAGAGTTGGCTACGCCATTGGTTCTCCAGAAGTAATAGAGATAATGGAAAAGATGAGATTACAGTTTCCGACTGGAATTTTGAATCAAAAAATAGCTAAAGTAGCATTAGAAGATACGGCTTACATGAACAAAGTTAGAGAACAAACAGTCAAAGCTCGAGAACAATTAATTGAAGGACTGGGAGACTCATACATAATTCATCCTTCAGAAACTAGTGTTTTGACAATAAAAGGAACGAGTGGTAACAACTTAGTTGATAAGTTTGCAAAGGAAGGAATCATAGTTCAAGGACTTGGTTACTTACCAAATATGGACGGTTATGTACGGCTTACAGTACGATCGCCAGAAGAAAACGCGTATGTAATAAAAAAAATGAATGGCGGAGGTTAAAAAATGAAAATAAATGTAAAAAAAATAACAAACCCAACGGAATCAGAACTTGAAGATATCATCCAATTACAAAAAGATGGATGGGATTTAAAGGGAGATAGTTTAGTTGACAAAGATGTTTTGAAAGTCATGGCAAAACATGGATTAGTATTAGGAGCTTATGGAGATAATGAATCTATCAAAGAAAAGTATAACGGAGACTTGGTAGGGTTTTCATTAAGTTATAATAGCTGGGATGAAAATCTTTTGAATGCATTAGAAAACACTCCAAATGTACCTTCACACATACGAGATAGTATAAAATCATTAGGCAAGTATTATTATGAGTTTGAACATTATTCCCACATGTTAGCGACAAGGAAAAATTTGCGAGGACAAAACATCGGTTTACAACTAAAAAAAGCACAAGGAAAAGAAGTACTTAAACAAGGTTTAAGATTTATGACTTGGACTTATGACCCTTTGTTTTCTCGAAATGCAAATTTAAATATTAATAGCTTAGATGGTTTTGTAAGTGGAGAAAAAGGATACCAACCAGACGCATATGGAAGCGATGTTGAAGGAAACTATGATGAATTTCCAACAGATAGATTTTGGGTTAAATGGAATTTAAGAAATTATAATTCAGAAAAGTCTGCAACAAATTTGCAACAATATTTATCCGATGGAGGTAAAGTAATTACTGAAACAGAAAATGAAACAATAAACGATGGAAAAGGAAATACTTTTAATTTTAGAAAATTCAAATCCATTAACACCGGGAACAGAGAAAAATACTTGTTGTTAGAGATACCCACGAATATAGATGATGATACATTAATAGATTATGATGGTGATGATGATCGTGGCGAGAATAAAAATGATTTAAGACTTCCATGGAGAATGGCATTAAGAGATGCGTTCCAAAACAGTTTTTTCAAAAAAGATAATGACATTAACTACAAAGTCGTGGACTTTGTAACAAAAAAAACCGATAACAAAGACGCCTACGGAATGCGAGCATTTTATGTATTAGAAAGAATGATAACAAAGACACATGAGAGATGCGAAGATTTTTAGTTTTAGAAAGAATTAAATGAAATCAAAAATGAAAATTGATAAAATAACCTTATATCATGTAAGGCTTAAATTAAGAAAACCTTTCGAAACTAGTTTTGGTAGACTTACAACTAAAGATTCGCTTTTAATTAAGTTAGAATCTAATGGAATTATTGGATGGGGAGAATCACCCCATCTTAATTTACCAGTCTACACATCCGAATATTTGGAAGGAGGCAAGGCCTTGTTGGTAAAGTCTATTTTGCCAAAGATAGTTGGAAATAGTTTTGACTCGCCTGAAGACTTAATTGAAACTTACAAATATATAAAAGGCAACAACATCTCAAAAGCAGGTGTTGAAATGGCATTTTGGGATCTTTTAGCTAGGAAAAAACAAGTTCCATTATACAAGTTAATTGGTTCAAAAAGAAACTATTCGGATATTGGAATAAGTATAGGAATTGAAAAAGATACAAACATAATCTTGAATAAAATAAGCAAAGCTATAGATGAAGGTTATAAGAGAATCAAAGTCAAAATCAAACCAGGTAAAGACATTGAAGTAGTGAGAACTATAAGAGAAAAATTTCCTTCAATTAAATTAATGGTTGATGCAAACTCTGCATATACTCAAAAAGATATTTCGCATTTAAAAAAGTTAGACAAATATAATTTGTTAATGATTGAACAACCATTAGCAGAACATGATTTTGTAGGTCATGCAAAGCTTCAGAAGGTAATGAAAACACCTATTTGTTTAGATGAAAGTATTCATACATTAGAAGATGCAAAAAAAGCAATTAGGATGAATAGTTGTAAAATTATAAACATTAAACCAACAAGAGTTGGCGGAATAAAAGAAACTAAAAAAATACATGATTTTTGCAAAAGCAATAAAATACCTGTATGGATTGGCGGAATGTTAGAGACAACTATTGGAAAGAAATTCCTTGATCAAATTGCAACACTTCCAAATTTCACATTACCAGGAGATAATTCTAGTTCAGATAATTATTTCGAAGAAGATTTAGTAAAAGAACGTAGAATTCAAAAAAAAGGACAAATGGTAGTAGATGAAAAACCAGGAATTGGAGTAGTACCTGATAATAAATTATTGAAAAAACATCTTGTTGAAAAGATTGAGATAAAAAAACCATTTCGATGGAAGAATATTTTAAGGAGATAAATTTATAAAACAATAAAAATTAAGAGGTATAAAATGGTAAAAGAAGAATTAGTTAAACTTACTGAAGATTTGATTGGATTTAAGTCTACAAAGGGTAATCCTGATGAGATTAGAAAATGCATTGATTATGTTAAAAATTACTTCTCAAGTGATGATTTCATTGTTAAAGAATTAGAAAACAATGGAGTAGTTTCTTTGATGATAACATATACAGACACCAAGAAACCTAAGCTTTTGCTCAATGGTCACTTGGATGTTGTTGAAGGCGACGAAGAACAGTTCACACCAACTATTGATGGTGATAAACTTTTAGGTAGGGGCTCCTCTGATATGAAAGGAGGACTTGCTTGTTTAATGCTTTTGATGAAGACTTTTGCAAAAGAAAAACCTGATATGGGTTTAATGGTTGTTTCTGATGAAGAAATTGGCGGTTTTAATGGTACTAATTACTTAGTTAATCAAGGTTTTGGCGGTGATTTTATGATTGCTGCTGAACCAAATAAATCAGACTCACCAGATACTATTGATGTGACCATTAAACACAAAGGTGTTTGCTGGTTGAAAGTTATAACCAAAGGAAAAGCAACCCACGCATCATTGCCATGGTTAGGTGAGAATGCTATTGAAAAATTAATGGCAAAATACCTTGAAATAAAAGAAATGTTCGAAGAAACAACAGAAGATAATAGATGGAAAACTACTATGAATATTGGAACTATCAATTCTGGAAAAACGCCAAATCAAGTTCCTGACAAAGCAGAAATGATAATTGATATTAGGTACACAGACGATACCGATATTAATAAATTAGTTAAAAAAATAAAATCACTGGGAGATATTAAAGTTGAAATTTTGGAGATGAGTTCTTTGTTAAATAATGATGAAAACGATCCAATGATAAAAAAATTTCAGAAATGTTCAGAGAAAGTCAGCTGTAATAAAACAAGATTAATCAAATTTCACGGCTCAACTGATGCAAGATTTACTTCTGCTAAAGGCATGACTTCAATAGTTTGCGGACCATTTGGAAAGAACCTGCATGGCAAAGGAGAATATGTAAGCATCAAAGGAATGGAATTGTACTATAAGGTTATGGAAGAATTTGTAAGGAGTCTTTAAAATGGAAATTGAAGTAAGATCCTTTATTAAAGATTTTAGCAGTGTAAAAAAACAATTAAATCTTCTGAATGCTAAAAAAATAGATGAAACTAAAATTGAAGATATTTGGTTCTGTAAAAACAATATTAACACCTATGAAGAAACCAAGATGAACAAGGTTGGTTCTTATGGCCTTAGAATAAGATTGCAATCAGGACGAAAACCTGAACTAAATGTCAAAACAATAGTGTCTGAGAAAGATCATCAGATTTTTGGAGAACATGAAGTTTTAGTTGATGATGCAGACACCATGAGAACTATATTAGAGAATCTTGGTTTCAAAGTTTTCTGTGTTTTAAAAAAAATCAGAGAAACCTATGAATTTGAAGATATGAAAATAAACCTGGAAGATATTGAAGGTTTTCCGCCCTGTATAGAGATTGAGATTCTTGAAGAAGAAAATCTTGAAAGTAACAAGGAAAAGATTCATGAAGTTTTAGATCAATTAGGTCTTGACAAAAAAGATAGAATAGACACGAGTATTACTTCATTGTTTATGGAGAAGTACGTTTTTAAATCTAAAAATTAATCCAATCTTT
>JBDRGV010000054.1:0-29421 GCA_043817405.1 archaeon
TTCAAATCAATAGGAACAGAACCAAACTCGCCCTGCAAAGATTCAAAAGCATTCAAATTCAAACCATCAGAACCAACAGTCATGTCAAACTTACCATTAGAAACTTTAGCCCATTCAGAAACACCATCATTTCCGGAAACAACAACCTCCAAAGACAAACCATCATCCTCACGATTAATAACTGAAATCATACCATCATTCCTAGGACTAACAGAAAAAAAATCATCCTCATCAGAGTTAACATCAACATAACGATTACCTTCTAAAAACTCAACATTAAAATCACTACCATGAATCAAAACACTAGAATCACCAAAAGAAACATAATCACCAACATGAATAAAACCATCATCAAAAATATTAACACGACCAGCAACCGAATCGAGTTTAACATCATCAATAGTGACCATTTGACCATGCTCAATAAACAATTGACCATTATCAAAACTCAACTTACCATTAACAACCATACCATTGGACAAAGTAACATCTCGCCCCATCGTATTCAAAGTCATAGAAAAATCTTCAGGAATATCAAAAGATGAAATATCTTCAGGAAGAATAATATTAAAACCAGTAGAAATCGCAATAAACTTCACACCAGGTGGAAAAGAACCCGGAATAGGAATATAAGAATTCAAACGTGAAATATTAGTTTTTGAGAAAGTCACATTGTAACCATTCCTTTCTAAAGAACAACCAACACAACCCAAATCAGCAAAATACTTCGAAGAATTAATTTCACTATGATTAGTTATCAATGAAAAATCAACCTTAGTATAATCCAAAAGAGAATAATCAACCTTGCTATAATTCAAATCAGAATACTGCTCAGCAGTCAGGATAAGATAAAAAATAGGATTATCATAATCATAATCAACGGCCGAAACAATAGAAACTAGTAACAAAAACAACATTAAAAACAAGTATTTCCATTTCATATTGTCACATATCTATTAGCATATATCAAGTATTCTTCAGAAACTTCGTCCATCATCGATATAACCACTGTGTCATCGCCCATGTTAGATAGTTCAATAACAAAACCATTCTTTGAAGCTTCGGAAAAGATACAGCTCATGCAGATATTTTCAGGGTCATTTACTTGTACAGCTGTCAAAACAACAGCAGAGTCAAATAAAGCCTTCAGTCGAGTATCAACTGTGACAACAAAAGAATCCAAAGAGTTTTTCACACCATTTCTTTCAACATCCAAAGGCATTTCTAAGTTTACAATAACATTATCCTGTAAACTAACGATTGACTTAATCTCTCCAATACTAACATCCAACCCTTGCGATCTAAAAAAAGCAAAGTTCTCTAAACAAAAGAACAGGTTATCATCAATATAACTGGCTAGTTCATTCTCAACAGTAGCCATTGAAGGCATCACATTATTACCTAAATTAAAATAATAAGCAGTGTTATAGGGAAGAGTTCCGGTCGAAGGAACATTGTCTAAATTATAATAACCACCGTGTCTTCCGACATAGCTCAAACCACCAATGGCAGTTGATTCCAAGCAAGACTTAACATAGGAATTAACAGAATCAAGACTAGTATCTAAACTTTTTATTTCATTTAAATCCAAATCACCAGTGTCTCGAAGAACAAAAAGAACAAAACCAACAATAATTAATAAAACCAACCCCAATATGATAAATATTGTAAATTGACCTTTTTTCTGAAACATAGTCTTTTACTAAAAAAACAAGTATATATAGTTTTCGACTAGAACTACTTGTAAATATCTTTATCCAAAGGACTTTCGAATATAATCATTCAAATGCTTCAAAGGATCACGTGTGAATTCAAACCCTTCTTTTTCAGCTTCTTTCAAAATATTCTCAATTAAAACTTTATTAGATAAGAATCTCTCAGTAATCATTTGTCGACCGTATTTTCTCCCCATATCAGACTTTTTTTTATTAGGAGTTTCAAAGTATTCAAACATTTTTTTAGGTCTGGTTACTGTGTCTTGGGAAAATATTCTTCCAAAATCAATATGAAACATCTTCTTTTCATGAACCATTAAATTTCCACTATGCCTATCATAAAGACCTAAAGCATTTGATAACTCTAAAGCCACACCAAAACTAAAAGCATCAAAATGTTGATAGCCTACAGACTGCAAATCAACTACTTTAACACCTTTCAAATTATCAGTCACAGTTAACCCCACATCATCACCATTATTTGAAATAATAAAATTATAATTAGCATCCTCTAATAAAATATTAGACAAAGTCATTCCTAAAGCTTCACCAACAGGTCCTGTTTTATGAGTGCTTTTCACATAGAAAGTGTTCTTAGAACCATCAGTTAAACTAACATTAAAACGCCAACAACGATCATAATGTTTGAAAGACTTGTCTCTTTTAAGATTAGAAATATCATTCAAATCAATATTGTATAGTTTTGAAGCCACACTCTTCATCATATCCAATTCTCTAATAATTTCATTTTCTATTGAAAAATCAGCTACATTGAGGTAACTATGCGCATTTTTTCTATTCATGCTAGTTAGAAATGATGACAAATTTATAAACCTTGACTGAAAAAAAGAAATAAAAGAAAAATATGTCCCCACCGAGATTTGAACTCGGGACCACTGATTCTCTTCGAGCTATATTGCTCATTCGCAATACGGTCATATAAGACCAGCACTCTACCAGACTAAGCTATGGGGACAATGGTTTCGTCCATTGACACCGAGATGCTCCCGATGGTCGCGGACGCTACGCGTCTTGGTCTTTTCACTTAGTATCACCAATGAACTAATACTGATTTTAAAAAAGTTTCCGTTTTAAAACACGGAAACTTCAAAAATCTTGATTTTTGTATGTTTTTGTTTTTAAATAAAACAAAAGTTCAAAAACGTGTTTTAGTTTTTGTATGTTTTCGTTTTTCAAAGGAAACTTCAAAAATTTTAAATTTTCGAACATATAGCAATTATTATAAAAGATAACTTCATTCCTTCAACCATGAAAGAACTAGATATAGCCAAGGAAGTCGCACTCAAAGCAGGAGACTTAATAATGTTCTATTACAAGAGAGATGACTTAAAAATAGAAGATAAAGGCGGTTACAAAGAAAATTACCTCACAGAAGCCGATAAGGCCGTTGAAAAACTCATATTCAAAGAACTAACGAATGAATTCCCAAACTATGGTTTCATAGGCGAAGAAACTTACAATCATAAAGTCATAGACAAAGAATTCATCTGGATTGTCGACCCCATCGATGGAACAAAAGGCTTTGTAAATCAAACAGACCAATTCGGAGTGCAAATCGGATTGATAAAAAACAATGAACCAATTCTGGGAGTTATTTATCTGCCTGTTTTCAAAAAGTTATATTGGGCAGTCAAAGACCAAGGATCATATCTGAACAACAAGAAAATCCAGGTTTCTAAAACAAACAACCTAAAAAAAATGAACATGTGGATAAGCCCAAGAGCGAGTTATGATAAAGAATTAAATAGCTACATAGAAAAAATTCCTGCTAAAAAAAAGTTCTCTGTCGATTCTGTAGCTACAAAGGCAACTGCAATTGCAGAAGGAACAAATGATTTAACGGTTTTCAAACCACATGCATCCGGAGAATGGGATCTGTGCGCTCCAAGCATAATCATAGAAGAAGCAGGCGGAAAAGTCACTGATTTTGACAACAAACCATTAAAATACAACACTGGAAAGAAAAGTCCCTACAACGGAATACTGCTTTCAAACAATCAAATTCATGAAGAAATACTTGAAATTCTTAATTCATAAATGACGCACAAAGTTTATATAATAAAAACTTTTAATCATTCCTATGACTGCCTTTAAGGATGTCCACATTGCTTATTTCAGTATGGAAATAGGCATCGATGAAAAAATACCCACCTACTCCGGAGGACTAGGAGTTCTAGCAGGCGACACATTAAGAAGCTGCGCAGATTTAGAACTACCAGTTTTAGGAATAACATTACTCTATAAAAAAGGTTATTTCAAACAAAAAATTAACGAACACGGAGAACAAACAGAAGAAGAAGTAACTTGGAATCCAAATACACTTCTAAAACCATTAGAAAACATCATAACTGTTAAATTAGAAGGTCGAGACGTGAAAGTAAGAGCATGGGTTTATGATTTTGAAGGCGCAACAAAACACAAAAATCAAATAATATTCCTAGACACAGACCTGCCTGAAAATTCTGAGTTTGACAAAACAATAACTCACAATTTATACGGTTATGATAACAAGTATAGATTAGCACAGGAACTAATACTGGGAGTTGGAGGCGTAAGAATCCTAGAAAGCCTGGGATGTGTTAACCTGAACAAATATCATATGAACGAAGGACATTCAGCACTATTGACATTGGAACTTTCAAAAAAACTATCATTGGAAGAAGTTCGAGAAAAATGTGTTTTCACAACCCACACACCGGTACCTGCAGGTCATGACCAGTTCCCAAGAGAATTAGCAGAACCAATGTTAGGTGATTTACTAACATCAGAAATGAAAAAAGACTTGTTCATAGATGAAAAACTAAACATGACTTACTTAGGATTGAAATTCAGCAAGTTCATCAACGGAGTTGCAAAAAAACACGGAGAAGTATCCAGAAGCATGTTTCCAGGCTACCACATAGAATCAATAACCAATGGAGTGCATTCAAAGTTTTGGACATCTCCACCATTCAGAGAATTATTTGACAAGTACTTGAAAGGATGGGAATCAGATTCATTCAATTTAAGATATATTCTTGGAATTCCAAAAGAAGAAATATGGAATGCACATGTGAAAGTCAAAGCAAATCTTTTATCATTCGTCAACCTAAAATACGGAGCAATGATGAAACCAGAAATATTTACCATAGGATTCGCAAGAAGAGCAGCAACCTACAAAAGAGGCGACATGCTATTCTCAGATTGCAAACGATTAATGCAAATAGCAAATAAATGCAAAGGCATACAAATAATCTACGCCGGCAAAGCCCACCCAAAAGATTGGGAAGGAAAACAACTCATAAAAAGAATCATAGAAAAAATGAATTCAATCAAACATAAAATAAAAGTCTGCTATATAGAGAATTATGATATTGAAATCGCTAAAAAGCTCATAGCAGGCGTAGACATATGGCTGAACACGCCTTTAAGACCACAAGAAGCCTCAGGCACCTCTGGAATGAAAGCAGCTCACAACGGAGTGCCACAATTTTCAGTCCTAGACGGCTGGTGGCTCGAAGGACACATAGAAAACGTAACAGGCTGGAGTCTAGGAGCACATCCAAGCGTATCTAAAGAAAACATACACGACGAAGATGTAAGCGACATGTACGATAAATTAGAATATGTCATACTACCAAGATTCTACAACGAACGAGACAACTGGATTTCAACAATGCAACATTCAATCGCAATCAACGGTTCTTTCTTTAATACGCACAGAATGGTACAACAATACGTTTTAAACGCTTACTTCGAGTAAGCTAAAACGGACTGAGTTCCAAAAATCAAAGATTTTTGTTACAACAATATGTTCTTAATGCCTACTTTGAGTAGCTAATCTAATTTCCCTTCAAGAAAATCTTTCATTTTTTGTAATTCAGAAAGTCTGCCATTGATTTCTTCCAATACTTTAGAATTTCGTTTTAACAATTTGGTGGCTTTTCCAGTTGTCATCATATCCCTAATTTTGTAATCAAAAGGAAGCTTAACAATCACACTCTCTTCAGCTTCATTTGAAGTCATAATCTCACCATCAGAATAGATTAACCCATCAGGAGCCTGGTACAAAACATCAGTGTTGAAATCAACATAATGAGGACTGCCTTTGAAACAAGATTCCTTAGTTAGATTAGGATAAGCGACAACTATTGCTTTTACAGGTTTGAATCTCCTCTCTTCAAAATAAACCTCTGTTCTGTTCCCAACATGAATCTCAAACATTTTTGACAAACCTACAGAAATACTACTGTTAGGAGGAAACTCAAAATAAGGATAGTTATATTTATCCCCCTCATAAAGATCATTCTCATAATCTCTATATTGCTTCCAATTACTCAATTCTTCAACAATATGTGCTTCTAAAATTTCTCCCATAGAAAAAAGGAAGTTGAATTTATTTATATAATTATTCGAAAACAGATTGTGCGCCGAGGCCGGGAGTTTCAGACCTTTTCGAGAAAACCAAAAATTATATAACATTAACATTTAACAATCATCCTATGAAATACTTCCTATCATCATACAACCTTGGCGATAAAGCAAAGGAATACAAAGAAATGATTGGCAATAGAAAAGTCGCTTTTATTCCAAACGCTGTAGATTATATTGAAGACGCAGATTACAACAGAAATGTTTACTTGCTAACAGACTTAGGCATTGAAACTGAGATTCTTGATTTGAAAAAATACTTTGGAAAAGAAAACGAACTCTATGAAAAACTAAAAGAATTTGGCGGAGTAATGGTTTCCGGTGGAAACACATATGTTCTAAGACAAGCAATGCACCTCAGTGGTTTTGATAACATCATAAAAAAACTAGATGACTTTATCTACGCTGGTTGGAGTGCAGGAGTATGTGTTCTAGCACCAAGCCTTGAAGGATTACAGCAAGTAGACGACCCAACGCAGAACCCCTACAATACAGATTTAATAATGGAAGGATTAAACATTCTAGACTATCTTGTTTTACCACATTACAAATCAGACCATCCTGAAAGTGCAGACATAGATAAAGAAGTAGAATACTGCACAAAGAACAATATAAAATTCAAAACCATGAAAGATGGTGAAGTTATAATATTATAACTATTTCTTCTTATTATTCTTCAATTCTGGATGAGAATAATCTGGTTTTTCCATGTTAATAAAAGATTTGGCTAATGTAAAATAAGTTTTAGATAATTTATGTATAAACCTTGATTGTAATTGCTGTGAAGCAAGTCTTCTTTTCACAGAACTTAAATTTAATATTATTCCTAAGAACCTTCGCATTATTTCATTGGTCCAAGAAGTGTAGTTGTCAAAAATAAGGTTCTGCAGTTTATTCTCATTAATAGCAGTCATTACAAATCTTTCAAAACTATCCTTAGGAACAAAAGCAGTTTCTTTTCTTCGTTCCATGGTTATATTTCCTTTAGGACAGAATCTGACGCAAACACCACAGCCAAAACATTTATCCAAATCAACAACAGGCTGCTTCTTCCCATTCTTTTCAACCATTGTTATTACATCAACAGGGCATTTTATACTACAAACACCACAACCAGTGCAATTTTCATAATTATTCTTAGGATAAAAATTTGTTTTAATATGCATATTATAACCTAATTTCTTGTAGGCCTGAATTGCTTCGCAACAACAGGAACAACAATTACAAATCCAAGAAACACTGTTCTGAACATTATCACCTATTTGGACCAAACCAAGACCAACACATTTGTCTAAAATTTTCTTTGCTTCTGCCTTAGATATTTTCTTAGCAACACCATGCTTTGATAAACTCTTTGCAGCAGTATTAAAAGTTAAACAAACATCCTGCGGTTTATTACAGGCCAGACCTTTATGTTCCATCTTATGCCTACAATAACAGGTTCCGACAGTAATACAAATCGCGGTTTCAATAACCTTTGAAGCTCGCTCATAATCAAGGATTTCAGCCTCATGCTTTTTCTGCAAAGATGATTCCTGAACTAAAACTCTTGCAATGGAAGGATCCAAAGCCAAAACCTCATTTAAGAAATCTTCTTCAACATTAATATACTGGTAAAATAACTCTGATAAAACTTTATTATCAAATCTACCATCGGTTCTCATAATTGAGAATTCAAAAAAACCAGCCATTGTAGGTGGAATAATATAGGTTTGTTTTTTACCGTCGAAAATATCAAGCAACAAACCTTTGTCAGCCAAATTATCCAAGATTTTTTTAGCTGCTTTCTCACTTTTCTTCCATTTCTTAGAAGCAGTCTTAACAGTGAAAGGCTTGATTGGAAGAACAGAAACAAGACCTGCTTCTTCCTTAGTAAACAAAATTTCTATAATTTGAAACAAAGCATCAGATGCAGGCGCACCCTGTGGAGACTTATCGAGTCTCTTCTGCAGATTGTCATAATTCTTAGATGTGATATGCCCCATAAACAGTGTTAATTTTAGAGGAAGTTTATTTAGTTTTCGGTCAGAAAGGTTTATATAATTCTAATTAAAAACAATCATTATGATTGACTGTACTGATTGTGGGATTTGCTGTGAATTATTTCTGAAAAACCTCACAGAAGAAGAGTACAGGTCAGGCAAATACAAAACTCAGTTCGAAGAGTTTGGAATGATTGATGACTTTGTCGAAGCAGAAACCATTGGTGCAAACATTCTAACGCAAAAAGAAAACGGCAGTTGCATATACTTGAAAAACAAGAAATGTTCCATTCACAAAACAAGACCAAAGCATTGCAGAGAATTCTTCTGTGACTCGAAAGAGAAGAAGTATAAAGAAATGATAAAGATAATAAATGCGGCTGCAAGGTAGAGAACATACAATCTAACAAATATATTTAGCTCCCTACAGCCCAAAACATTTTTATAAGTAATTGACTCAATTAATAATATGTTTGAAGAAATTATTAAATCACTTGCAAAATCAGATATATTGTTAAAAACAGAAAATATAAAAGAATTTGATGCGGGACTTAACAGCACAATATTTCTTGCAAATTCTTCAAGTGGTAAGCTAATAATTCACATGGTTAATTCCACAATAGAGCATGAATATCAAAAGTTGGATAAGAAAATTATGAGAGTTTATGCTGAAATTAAGAAACATTCCGATATTCCAACAGGAGATATAATAACTTCTGGTAAACTAAGTAATAAAAAAGTATTTTTTGTTACTAAATATATTGAAGGAACACCTCTTGGTAAAAGAAATATTTTAGACCAAAAAATTATGGATGTCTATAATGTAAAAAACTCATCCAAATATATTACTCAGCTAACAAATATTCTCTTGAAAATTCACTCCATCAAATGCAAAGGTTTTGGTTACATTGATGTTAACCAAACTAATCTGACAGGCACATACAAAAGTTGGATAGAGTATTTGAGAATAGAAACCAATAGATGGCTTGAAAATCTTGCCATCGCAAAATACAAAAAAGTAAAGTACATAACAACCAAGGAATACAAAGAATACAAGCAAGCACTCAACGATTTATTTGAACAAAATAAGTATTTGATGAAAATCAAACGAGGCAGTTTAATTCATTGGGATATTAATAATCCTGGTAATGTTTTAATAAACAAAGGTAAAATTTCAGGAATAATAGATTTTGAATGGTCCATTATAGGCGATCCAATATGGGATCTGGTCCTATCCAATGAAGATTTACAGGATAAATATTCGAAAACTACGAATATGAATATAAAACATATCAAGAGAAAACTGCTTCTTTATCGTCCGTTATGGTTCCTTTGGGGAACCAATACTCATTTACACAGACCTCACATACTAAATATTTGTCTTAGTGAATTCACAACAGGACTGGACAAACTTCGAAAAGAAAAAATGCTGTGAATATTTTAACTAGGGAAAAAAAAATGCGGCGGCCGGGATTTGAACCCGGGTCACAGCGTCTTTGCGCACAAGCGCGAAGTAAATGAATCTTCGATTCTAGTGCATGGCAACGCCGAATACTAGACCACTATACTACCACCGCAATGGTTTCGTCCATTGACACCGTATGTCCTCCCTTTGGTCGGGACGCTAAAACGTCAAAGAACTAATTAAGAAATCTAGAACTCATTTATAAAATTATTCTTCTGGCTTAGGAATATCACGTGATTCCGATTCTTTAAGAGGATCTTCAGCCACAAGTTTTTCTTTCACTTTCTTCCTATCTCTAACCTTACTGGTTATAAGAATCATATCCGATTTTAATATCAGGTTAGATTGTGTTATGAAAGCCAATAATACCAATATTGCATATATTAAAACCAAGAAAACAACCAATGTATTGGTTCCAACTCCAAAAACAGATTCAACTCCATAAATCAATAATAAACCTAAAATTTGAGAAATTGCAAAAGCAATTGCACCCGCAAACAATAACTCCCACGGTCTTCTATCAGGATACCGCCTGGTTCTTGATAAAAAAATATATGCATAGGTTAGAATATATATTGCTACTAAAACATTAACTATCACCAATAGTCCTTCAATATAATTAAGCACCATTAAATCAATATGTGTTAAACACCTATTTAAACTTTTGTGTTCACTTAGAAAAGAAAAGTGTAGACAAAATTAAAATGGTGGGCCCACCCGGAATTTCGCCATCGAATACTATTTTTTGCCACTATGCAGGATTTAGCAAAGCTAATATCCTGCTGACGTTAGCGGTCAACGAGTATTCGTTGTCTCGAACCGGGGATCAATGCCTTGTAAAGGCACTGTCATAGCCACTAGACCATGGGCCCATTTTGCAGATAAAAATTGCCTCGTTTATAAAATTTATCATAGTAATCTTTTTAAAGGGACTATTATTCTCACACATTTATGGAAGGAATTATATCAAATTTTAGACAGAGCAGACATCAGACCTATGGTAATCAGATGGTTATTGTATCTGAATCCATTAAAACTAAAGCAGAAGCTGAGAAATTCGTCGGGAAGAAAGTTACTTGGAACTCTGGCAAGAATGACATCGTCGGAGAAGTAAGATCTGCACACGGTAACAGTGGTGCTTTAAGAGTTTTATTTTCTACAGGCATGCCTGGTCAAGCTATAGGAACAAAAGTAAAAATAGAATAAATTAAAAAAAAATTCTTAAGTATATCTCATCTTAACAGCGTCTATTAATAGAATTATCGCTGCTACTACGAGAAGAATGTTCAATATTAACATCGGCATTAGTGGAATTGAAAACGCTATTGTGCCTGTAGCATTCAATATTGGAATTAAACCAATAACCAATAATATCAATGCAAATACCAAGCTTATCGCTCTCATAGGACTACCACTACCACGCATTCCTTTTTTATTCATGAATATCACCTAATGAATCTTTTCATTCTGGATTATTTAAAACTTTCGTCTATAACATTTAGAAAACTTTAAATAGGAGTATATGTAAAAAACACTATCATATTAGTTATGATTGTATAAGGTGTAATAATGAAGAAAAAATTTACTTCAATCGCAATAATTCTACTATTAATATTAACTTTAACTCCTTTTGTCAGCGCTCAGAGAGGAAGTAATAGTGCTGTTGGAGATTCAGCAGTTATGGTTGTTGATATTTTTGCCAGTGTTTTTGCAGCATTAGGTGAAAATGATTTTACCATGCCGATTTATGGCTATCAAGTTTCATACTTGTACCTGGTAATTAGCTTCTTGATAATATTATCATTATTAACAATTGCCGCTAAACTCATACCTATATTTCAATCAGATGCAGGAAAACAGCATTCTGGCGCTAGAAAAATGTTTGTCGTATCATTATCATTGCTATTAACATTTGGTTCACCATTTCCTAAAATGTTTCAGGATTTCATGATGGGCTATTTCACTCTTGCAATAATAGGTCTGTTTATAGTATTTGCAATATTAATCTGGTCAATGTTAAGAAGACTTGCAGCATCTAGACATCCACTGAACGCTGAGTCTAGAAAATTAGAGCAATTAGGTGCAGAGTCCCTAAAAGAAGACAAAATAGGAAAGAGAATTATTAAGGATGAAGAAGGTAATGTTAACAACATGTATAACCTGGCAAATAAAGAAATAGGTAATAATATAAACACTATAAACGAATTTGAAAGACTAAAAAGATATTTAGTTCTTGCTAGAGAAACTGGAGGTGTTAAAGCCCAGGAAGCAATTAGAATTGCCATGAACAAAACTTCTGGATTAATTGGAGATATATCAAAAGAAGACAAAATCACAAGAAGAATCAAGAAGATTAATAAATATGATTTTAAAAAAGCTGAACAAATGACAAGACTTCTCAAAGATGATAGAAGATTAGCCGAAGCACTTGAAATTCATTTTCGTCAAGATAAAAATATGGCTGAAGATAGAGTTGAAGCAGAAATTAATCATTATATCCAAAAAATAAATCAGGACCACAAAAACATTCTAAATATAGAACAAAGAATAAATCAATTAGAAACTGTATCTCAAAATGAATACAAACAGGTTAAAATGCTTGCTATAGAACTTGAAAGTGAATTAAAATCTTCAAAACCTGATATCAATGGATCCATACTTAAAATTGATGCCATAATAAAACATATGGATGAAGAGAAAAAATTAGTTAAAGAACTTGAGGCTTATCTAAATCAATTAAGAGGTTTAGAAGATAGAGATTTAGCAGAGATGCAACAGATTCGAAAGTGGCAGATTCAAGTTAGAGATATGGCTTTACGAGACGGATCATAAGCATAATCACAATATTAAAAGCATCTCATTATAATTCAAATAATTATCCTTTCTACCTTGTTCTAAGCAGAAGTCGCTAATGGCTCTGTCGCAGGAAGTATCATATCCTTTTCTGTCTAAGAAATTGGCAAATTGCATTTTAGTCTGCTTTAATTTTTCTTCTTCAGAAAGCTCCTTTTTTGAAACATTGGAAGATTCTGTGATATCATCATAACCTTTGGCATTATATGTTCCGTCAAAAAAGCTCCGTTCAAAATTTATCTTGTGTTGTTTGTTTAGTTTCACTCTGTATCCTGGAATGAGATATCCTAAAGGATTTACCTTCCTTACATAATAGCTCTTCTGTGCTTTTGTATATTCAATCCTTTCTTCCAGACTAGAACTGTTGTCCCAGAAATCCCTTGATGATTTTGCAACTTTAACCATTTTGTTATTAAATCCATCCTTGTTGCTACTCACGAGTGGATTCTCTTTTTTATAGTTTTCGGTTTTTTCCCGGAAAATTTCCGAATAATCAGTCAAAGCACATTCCATGGTGCGATATACAACTCTCGACAAAGTAACTTCTTCAGGCTTAAAACTGTGAACTCCTGTTAAAAGACCTGTTCTGTGATACTCCAAGTTTCTTCGCAAGAACCTCAAGTCCTTGTCAAACCTATCTATCTCTTCCAAAGCAGTTTCAACGGCCTTAGAGACGTCGTGAGCCTTGTTTACATCAACTTCTGCCTTGGGTCTTTGATCATCGCTTAAGACTGACTCGAGACAACTATCAATATCATCAGTCTTTATAAAACTATAATTATAGTTATTGAGCCTTAAATAGGGCTCTTTAAGCAACTTTCCGACATTTAAAACAGATTCTTTATCTCCATTTCGTCCTTTGTGTTCTCTATAGTCGTTGATAATCATTATGCCTTTTTCTATAGAGTTTATGTATGCATTCAAACTTTCCTGAGTTGGTTTTTTTCTATCCATTGCCAAACACCTCACTTTTATTTAGAAGAACTGTTTAAAAAGCGTTTCGCAAGAATTTCCGAAAGATTTCCGGTTTTTATGTATGATTTTCGACCCCTAAATTTTCTAGTTTTTGCTTAAAAGTTTTAAACTATTTTTTCCAAGTTTGAAACTTCAAAATTTCCAAAAAATTTTGTTTGTTTTAGACATCATTTTTTCACTATTTATTGGAAACACAATATATTGGAAACACAATAAATACACTGAAAAACAACAATAAATTTTTTAATTTTTGCTTAAAATTTTTAGAACAAAAAAACATCAAAAATCAAATGGAATCCAAAGGACTTTGAACATTTCTCTTAGACTCATCAGAAACATGAGTATATATTTGTGTCGTCGACAAATCAGCATGACCAAGTAGTTCTTGTATAATCCTGATGTCAGTTCCTGCTTCTAATAAATGAGTTGCAAAACTATGCCTTAAAGTATGCGGAGTGACATGCTTTCTAATGCCTGCTTTTTCGGCTAATTTAACTATAATTTTCTGAGCAGTTCTAGGAGATAAACCTGCAGTCGTACCTAAAAATATTAAGCCTTTTTCCATGTGTTTTTTCCTTAAATATTTCTTCAAATTGTCAATAAGAACATTCGAAAGAATTATCATTCTATCTTTTCCACCTTTTCCACGTCTAACCCATGCAATCTTTTTATCCAACTCCAAATCTTCAACTTTTATATTGAGACATTCCGACAATCGAAGTCCTGTTCCATAAAGAAACTGAACAAGTAGTTTAGATTTTTTATAATTAGCCACGCCAATAAGAGATTTCACCTCTTCTTTTGTCAAAACCACCGGCAAACTTCTAGGTATTTTAGGAGACTTAACACCCATTATACCCTTATTAAGAACTTCATTAAGATAAAATAATATTGCAGATCTGACCAGATTTACAGTGTGTGGACTACAATCATTATCAGATATTAGATGCCCTAAATACTTTATGACATCTTGTTTATCCACTAATTCAATGGGTTTATTTATATACTTAAAAAATAAAATATTATGTCTAAGATAATGCTTGATTGTGTTTCCACTATAGCCTCTAAATTTGAGTTCATCTATTAGTTTTTGCATTTTTAACCCTCGACCAAGGTTCTTTCTTAGCTAACTCAGCATAGTCACCATATAATCCATTCAAACGCTGCCTATTTTGCTCATCTGAACAGTTTCTTCGTCTCATTTCAGCATCAACCCCAGTTAAATAACGCCTAATACACATTATACGTCATTTAGTATTTAAATACTTTACGGGTGCATGTCCAGTGAGAAAGAAAAAATGCGACAAAGCCCTTATTTACACAAAAAAGGCAGGGTTTTTCAATGAAAATCTATATGTTTAATAATAAAACAATATTCCCGAAAGCATGATTGAAGAAAAAGTAGAAGAAAAAGAATTTAGCGTTGAAGAAAAAATTGAAAATATTCTAAGAGACTGCGTAAACGATATTGCAATAAACTCAGTATACTATCCTGATGATAAATTCAATAATGATGCAATGTATGAACTAAGAAGATATTACATGAACAATGAACCGGCTTCAAGCATAACATCACAAATAAGGGCTGAATTAGGTGCAAATTTAATAATAGAACACTCACAAATAGGGAAAAAAATAAGAGAAGATAGAAACGCAGTTAGAGATATGTTTCTTGTAAGCACGGGTGCCTTGGCTTTTTCTCCTCTAATAAACTCATATTTACCAGCAATATTCTTCGCAGGAATGGGTGCAATCTATAAATATATGACTATGAGAAGAAAAAGAGCATTTGAAAAAGGATATGAAAACATAATGGAATTTAATGACTTGCTGAAAGATTCCAAAACATGGGACACTATTCTTGATAAACTTAAACCTGAAATAGAAGATCTTATAGAAAAAGCTTATGACGATGAACCAATTCTCCAATATGAACACATTTAACACAACTAAAACTTTTAAGCAAATCTTAAATTTATTTGTTAACTATGTAGTGTTCTCTTTTAATTAAGTGCTTTAATCCATAGAAATAATTACTAAATAATTTATACAACAACTCCAACTCATTTTCTCCTTCAGGGGTTAACTGGTACACCTTCTTTCTACCGAACCTCCTGAACTTAACTAGTTTTTTCTTCCTTAATTTCTTAAGAGCTGGGTAGATCGTACCTGGAGTGAGCATTGCTCCCTTCCTCCCACCAATTTTCTTTGCCAAATCCTCGCCACAAAGTCTCTTTCTACCCACTTCATGCAATATAAGAAAGCTCAAAAAACCTTTGAGCTCCAGGTACTCTGACTCTAATTTCTGTATTTTCTGCTTTTTAGTCGCTGTTTTCACTGGAGTCATACCTTTTTTCATGAAAAAATATGTATTTAAACTTATTGGTTATAAAATATATAGTTTAGACTATATATTGTATGTACTATTTATTGGAAGTACAATATAACTTAATTAAAAAATTAATTAAAAATCATTAAAAAAAATACTAAAAAAATAAACCGGTCTAAAGAGATATAAACAAAGCTAAATTCCTATAATAAAATGAGTAGGTTAAACAGTATAATCAAAAACACCCTGTTAATAGCATCAACAGCATTAATATTAGAGGGGTGTGCAGCCACAAGTGGTTATATACAGCCTAAATGGGCCATTGAAAGTGAGTATATTGGACCAACAAGAACCAGATTAACCAAAGAAGATTTATTAGAGAAAACATTACAAGACTTCAAAAGCTCAAATCTGTTCAATTCTGAGTATGTCAAGTCCATGGAGAACAGATCCTATAGCGTCGAGCAAAAAATACGTGGTGGTGTAAATGATACATACAATCCGGACAACCAACACAGCACATTATTCGTCGACAATAAAGGTGATGAGATTAATTATCTAAATGAGCAGCTAAGTATGTTAGGTGCATTAACCCATGTTGAAGCACACTATATGTGGAATGAAGTGCTAAGTGAGGGGGTCAAGCAAGAATTTGTAAATCGAATATTCTATTACCATCAAGTATATGAAGCTATACATCAATACAAAGAATTACTTCCTCCCGTCGAAGAAAGACCTGAATTACACGCTCAATTAATAGAAAATTTTGGTTTTACGCCTGAAACTTTTAATGGATTTAGACATTATAGAGAATTACAAGATAGATATGAAAATACTTGGCCTTTAACATATTATACTGAAGAAGCTTACACTAATTTAATACAAACTGAGATGACTGAGAAATTCTTCGTGGCCTCAATAGCAAATGAATTAGATGAAACACCTAATTTCTATGTAGATGATAAAAGTATAAACGTAATGAAAAATAAACTAAACACAATTACAAAAATACCACCTGATCTCATAAAGTTCTACGATGGATTTATACACGACAGATACATTACAAAAACTGATTCTTTAGAATAATAATAATAATAATATTTAAATACAAATCGCTATAACTTTCTGAACATGGGAATTGAAAATTTTATTGGATCAAGAACAAAGCAAAGAGTTAGTAAAGTTCTAATTGTAGCCGCATTATCAGGGTTTGTAGCACCACAAGTTGCGTATAGTGCTCAAAAAGATGAAAGAAATTTAACTGAAGAAGTTAACAATTTTAAACAATACTTAAACGAGAACAACCCTGTTGGTAGAGACCCGTTTGACACCTATATTAATACATTAAACTCATACGATGATGAATTCTTCAACGGTTTGAAAACCAACGAGAAAAAAAAGGTTTTGAAACAGTTTGATTCGTTCAGAAACTCTCTGATGGAGTACGAAAAAGCAGATGTAAACCTAAAAAATATGCTGAAACCATCTCTCTATCGTGAAGCAACTGGTTTTGATCTATTCTTGAGAAGCCACAAGTAATTCTGAAAAAATTTAAATATCATATTAGTTTACAATACTCTGAGGGATGAAAATATGAAATTGGGAAAATTATTGCTTACAGGAATTTTGATAACAACAACGACTGGTTGCACATATGTAAAATCAGTTTCTTCTAAGCTAGAAGACAAAACTGTTGAAACATTAATTCAGAAATTTGATGTTCTTGAATCAAAGATTATGACTGATGATTACTTATTTGAAGCACCTGGAATGGAACGAGTCCGACAAGATTCTTACACGAGAGATTTGATGAAATACTTCAGCGATGATTATCCAAGCACAATAAGCTATAGTGAAAGAAAAGACCTAATAAAAAAAGTCGATGCTGTTTTTGAGAATGCTCAGAATGTTATGGCCACAGAAAACCAAAAAGAAAAAAGCAGAGCTAAACACATGTTCTACATAAGTCTACAAGATATTTATACAAAGTAAAAACCACTAAACCTTTTTATAAATAGTTTAAATACTAGTCTCTACAATGGCACTCATAGAATCTTTCAGCAAAAGTCAACTAGAACAATATTCTACTGTTGAAGACGACGAACTCAATAGTTTATTACAGGAAGTAAGAAATAAATTTGATAATAAATATTTTCTACAGGAAGAAACTCTTATAACAAACAAATGGTTTAAAACAACTGAAAAAACATTGTACAAACTTATTCATGAAAAAGATAATGGTTTGTATGAAGTCATAAACTTTAACAAGTATAATAGTGACGGAAGAAATATGTTTACTGATAAATTATATATAGAAACTGCTTTTAATAATCTGTTAAAAGGTTATGAATATGGTAGAGAAATCTCACCTGATAATCTGTGAAACTGTTGTATCTATTCTGAGAATATTCTTTCTGGCCTGTAAATCCTTGAAATCATAGTCAAGAGAAACAAGTATTTCTTCGTTTACCAATTGCTTTACCAATGGTATGCCTTTGGCTTTTATTCGACTAAGAACCAATTCGCACATCTCTAGAGTGAGGCCTAGCTTCTTTGCCAGACCCACAATTGAGATCCTGTCCTCTTCTGTATAAATAGACATGAAAACTTCTTGTTCTCGTTTAGAAAGACTTATATCATCAAAATTTTGTAGGATTGAATTCGGGTTTAATTGCATCTGAATTTCATCAATTTTATCAGAAAGCTTGTCAACTTTGGCTTCAATATCAGTAATATGAGTATAATTTCCTTGAATCTCATTGGTATTTTGGTTTATACTGTCTAGATGAACATCCATCTCGTCTTTTATCGACTCAAAAGCACCTCTGAGATTGTTTTTCAAATCACCCAAATCCTTAAGCACTGAAACTATTTTTTCAGCCATTACTGTAAATCTTTTACTGCGCAAAATTGTTAATCACCCCATTTTAAGCAACCAATAATTGTTTTAAAAACTTTGTTATGCTGTTATTGCCTATATTGTAGACGTGAAATATTTATCTATACAAATCTATACAATGAAAAATTTATAAATTAGTAAGAATTTTAATATAATATGACTAAAAAACAACTATCTATAACATTATCCAAACTAAAGGTTTTCTCGTCACCAAAGATACGATTAGAGCAATACCCAACGGATTCAAACATAGCTGCAGAAGTCATATGGTTCGCGGATTTATGTAAAGACATTGAAGGTAAAGTAATCGCGGATCTGGGTGCCGGAACAGGTATTCTGGGAATTGGCTGCTTGATAATGGGCGCTAAGAAAATCATCTTTGTGGAGAACGATAAAGATGCCATAAAAGTACTGAAAGAAAACCTTAACGAATTAGAATTAGAAAACTATGAGATATTAAACGAAGATGTGTCAAACTTTGACCAAAAAGTTGATACAGTCATTCAAAATCCTCCATTTGGAACAAAAGAGAAGCATATGGACAGAATTTTCCTACACAAAGCAATGAATGTTGCCAAAACAATTTACTCCTTCCACAAGGCTGAAACAAAGGATTTCATCGACAAATACATCCACGAATCAACTTTTCACGCAACCCACTACTTTGAATTCGAATTTCCACTAAAGAAAAGCATGGAACAGCATAAGAAAAAAGTTGAAAAAATAAAAGTCGGATGTTGGCGAATAATTAAAAGCTAAACTCTATCGGGATTTATAGTTATAATCATTCTTTTCAGGAACATATCTGTCCTGTGAAATTCTATTAGGAATTGTTTTAGGCAGTCCCTCAAACGCAAAACCCATCGCAGAAAAAAGAAAAATAACTATTCCAGAAATTCCAGCTCCAAAAGCAAAATTCGCCTTTGTATTATATTCTTTTGCTTCTTCTTCCAAAGTAAAATAATCATCAACAGAACTAATAAGATAATTCACTCTATCATTCAAAGAATCCTTACGAGCAACAGCAGTCTCCATCTGCCCAATATTTGCTTCACTCAACATAAAAGTAGTTGTATAGGACAATTGTTTTTTTGTGTCCCAAACTTCCTGAACAACAGGATCTATCTTCTTAGAAAAGTAATCCTGACCACCCAGACCTCCAATAGCACTCAAACAAGCCAGCAAACCAAGTGTATATACAGTTCTTTCAACTTTATTTATCATAAAAAAAAGAAAAGCCAGTAAATATATAAAGATTTAGATAAACTTTATAAACGAAAGTATTTTTCACAAAGAACATGGAACTTAAATTCATCGAAGACACAAAGTACAAAGTCATTGTAGACATTGAAGGAGCAGGACACAGCTTCGCCAACGCTTTGAAAAAAGAGCTTTGGAATGATAAAGACGTAAAGATTTCTGCATATAACGTTGAGCACCCATTAATAGGAATTCCTAGATTAATCGTAGAAACAAGCACTGGTAAAAAAGACGCTAGAAAAGCAATTCTTGACGCAGTCGAGCGATTAAAAAAAGAAAACACCACATTCTTAACAAACGCAAAGAAGATTAAATAAATTTTCATTTGCAATATATTTATAATAATCTCTTAATTCCTAAAATAATGGATATTTACTTTGCAACAACCAACGAGAAAAAGCTTTCTATCAGAAAAGACTTGGAGAAAGACGGTATTAAAATTATTCAAGAACCAATTGAATTAACAGAGCCAAGATCAAGTCATGTCAGGGATATTGCAGAAGCAAAGATAAACGAAGCATATTCTATAATTCAAAAACCAACAATTGTTATTGACGCGGGTTTTTACATTAACGCGTTAAATGGTTTTCCAAGAGCCTATGTCAACTTTGCATTGGAAACAATCGGACTTGAAGGTATTTTATCAATGATGGAAGGAAAAAGAGACAGGTCTTGCGAGTTCAGAGAATGTCTTGCTTACATGGATGAAACATTGAAAGAACCAAAATATTTTATAGCGCATGTCAAAGGACGTTTAGCATACATGGTTAGAGGCAAAATGGAAGAACATTTGTGGTCAGAACTGGGAAGAATATTTATTCCTGACAATCATACAAAAACTCTTTCAGAAATGAATGTCAAAGAGTATAATAAATGGCGACATAAGGAAAGAGAAGAACATTCTTTAGGAACACAATTGTACAAGTGGATTTTCAACAATAAATTTAAATAAACAACTTCTATTATAATGCTTATGGAAGAACAGGATAAACACGCACTTCTAAAATTAGCAAGAGACTCTATTGAGACTTATTTTAAACATAAACAACCCGATATAAGTAGTGTCCTGCATCTTAATCGAGAGCAAGGAGCTTTCGTAACCCTTCACAAGAATAACGATTTAAGAGGATGCATAGGCTATGTGGAGTCAATAATGCCTTTGTTCAAAGTAATAATTGAAGCCGCAAGAGCATCGGCCCTAAATGATCCTAGATTTCCAATGGTAACACCTGACGAACTAAGAAATATTAAAATTGAAATTTCTGTTCTAACGGTTCCTGAAGAAATCAAAGTCAAAGACCCTAAAGAATACAAAGAAAAGATAAAATTAGGTGAAGATGGATTGATAATTAGAGGTCCTAATGGTTCTGGATTATTACTGCCACAGGTAGCAACCGAGCATCACATGACACTCTCGCAATTTCTCAATTCTCTATGTCAAAAAGCAAGCTTGTCATTTACTGCATGGGAAGATTTAAACAATAAGATTTACAAGTTTCAAGCAGAAGTTTTTTCTGAATAATAACATTTAAATAATTCATACAACACTAATAATTATAGTGACTACAAAGACGACTTTATTAGATAAATTACACGAAGCGAACCTTCTAGAACCTGGAGAGAAATATATTCCAGAGTATAATCACACCCAAGCATGGGAAGTATTCAACGATTATCTAAAAGAACATTCTAGCAGATCAAGCGCATGGATAATAAAAAAATATCGGAACTCCAGACAAAAAAGAGTTGACTATCGAACAACACATGAGAAAGTTGGAGTTGGAAAACTAGCCAGAGAAAAAACTTTAGATGTCTTTGTTTTAGGGGCAGTCGTTGGAATCATGACTGCTAAAGAACAAGAAGCCGTAAGCCTGTTTACAAGAATTGACGCTTGGAAAATCACTGCTCTTAATGCTTGTTTAACAATGGGTGCTGGCGCAATATATTTTGGTTTAGGCGTTGGTTTTGGAGTACTGGAAACTGTGTTGTCAGCAATGCCCATTAGCGAAACTAAGGCTCATGCATTAGGAGAATTCGCCATGAAATATCATGTCGCAATTTCAATTCCTCGACTAGTTTATGCAGTCACAACGAAAAAACCAATAGCGGGTTTTGGACTTGAAGCAATTGGGATAAACGCTGTGACTTGGTACAAGAAAATTAAAAAAAGTCTTAACGAAAACGAAACGTTTCAAAAAATTTCTAAAACATTTGAAGATAGTTATCAACAAGATAACATCCCCATTGGTTTTCCATGGAATAATTATTCATAATTTTGATAAGCAATTCTTTTTAAAAAAATTCAGAATATTTAAATAGGTTCCAATATAAAAAATAACATGGATGAATTTGAAGAGGATGAAAAAGGCAAAAGCCCTATTATCTACATCATCGCAGTTTTTCTAATCCTATTAATGGTTGTCACAATAGTTCCTCTGTACAACATTAAAATTGATCCTAGACCTAGTTATATTCCAACTGTAGAAGAAGTTTTTCTATTCCAAAACAATATTTCTACAGAAACAGTTTCTCTTAAATCAAGGGAAGATTTCTTGAATTTTGTAGTGCCTGAAAGTCCTATTGTGAAAACAACTGCTAATCGAATTGTGACGCTCGCTTGTGAAGAAAATAAGATTTGCAATGCTAAAGTAATCTACTATTTTGTCAGAGATAATTTTCAGTACATATCTGATCCTGTAAATTTTGAGTATGTAGAATTACCACAGGATTTCATAGTTTCCGGAGGTGGCGATTGTGAATCAGGAACTTTGTTAATGGCTAATTTAATGGAAGCAGTAGGTATTGATTCTCAACTAGTATTCATTCCGAATCACGCGTTTCTAAGAATAAGATTACCGGACGCTAAAAGCAGATATCGATTGGACGAACAATGGGTTTACCTGGACTGGACCTGTAGTTATTGTGATTTTGGAGAAACACCAATAAACAATATTAATGCTGAAAAGCAATTCTTAGATGTGTATTAATTGTTTATTGAGTGCCAAAAAACAGTTTTTTTGAGCATACCTAGACAGAACATAAACATTTCTAAGACATACATGGATGTTAGTTAAAAATTATTTTTTCTAACATCTTTAACTACTGACATGAAATCATGAACTTTTTCTCTATCAATCAAATTAAGTGTATTGTCGTTTTCTTTTAAAGAAGTTCCAACAATTGCACCATTTGAAATAGATAATTGTTCATATGCATTATCAAGATTTAATCCTGCACCAATAACTAGTGGATGATCGCCAATAATTTCTCTAAATTTCTTTATTTTATTAAATGGAGTTTCTTTTCCAGTTCCACTCCCTGTAACTACAATGGCTTCAGCTCTTTGAACTCCTGTTCTCAAATCATTTTCTAAAATGGAACCATTAACAGGAGTATAATATTTAGGCCAAACACCTCCTAAGACAATAATTTCTGGGAAACTGTCTCTTTGATCACTATAAGATTCAAAATCCAGTTTTCCAGAAGTATAATCTCCTGCAACATAATCCAACTGTATAAACTTTCCATCAAACTGCTGTGCTAAACGTAAAGAAAGACCATATTCATTAGGAAGTATATTGATACCTATGACTACATCATAATTCTGTTTGGAGGTTTGTTCCAGAGCGAGAATGACTTCCCCTATAGAACCATGATAATTCTCAATAATTGCACCATCAACACCTTCATCTTCAAAAATTTCTAATTCTTCTAAAGCTCTATTTACAGGATTAGAACCTGCCAAATGTATCATTCCAAAAATAGGAATTTTATCGAAGTCAATACTCATATTAAAAGAAATCATTATAGTTTAATAAAATTAACTAATTAGTTAGCTCTGCATCCACTACAAAGCTTTGAACCGGAAACTTCTCTTAATCTATATGAAAAGTTACCACATTCCTCACATAGACCTTCTTCATATTTACCACCTGACAAAATTGGTTTAGAATTTTCCTCTCTCAAATTGATTTTCTCAACGAACAGGTCAAATAATTGAGGTTCTATTTTTAAAATATCTTTCATTGTTAAAAAACCAACAATCTTACCGTCTTCTTCAACAGGCAATCTTCTAATATCATTTGATTGCATTGACATCATGGCATCATAAATATCTTCTTGAGGAGATATTTTAATTAAGTCAGTTTCCATTATATCTCTGGCTAAGAGTTCTTCAGGATTCTTTCCTTTAGCTAAAATCTTTATCACAAAATCTTTCTCAGTTATAATACCAATAATCTGTGCATCTTCTTTTATGAGTAGACTACCAACTTTATACTTTTTCATCAGTTTAGCACATTCTGTTACAGAAAGATCAGAGCTAGCTGTAACTGGCTTATTAGTCATAGCATCCATAACTTTTATTCCTGTTTTCATAAACTCACCTAATTTATGAACCAAAGAATCTTTTTCAAATTCTTTGATTTCATAAATTCATCTCACTGAATTTATGGACCAAAAAATATTTTTGATTTTTTGATTTCATAACTATCCCTCAATCAAAAGTAAAAAAACATCCTTTAAAAATTTTCTCGTTAATAGTTAATTAAAACCTCAACAACAAAAAAGACAAAGCTTTTTTGAGCATCGGTTCTAATAGTTAATTAAAACCTCAACGTCTTTGCCGAATATATTTTTTAAATCTTCAAATATGGGTTCCTTGATAAAGACTTTAGTGGGTATTTCAACGCCTGTCAAAGCCTTCTCTAGCTCTTCTAAAGATGATTTCTTAACATTAGCAAGAGAACCATTCTCTTTGATATCAGCGACTGATAACTCTTTGTCTTCATTATCAATGTCATGAATTATGAATGCTCTTTTACCCAGGAGTATTATTTCTCCGAACTTCTTACCGTGCTTAACTCTTATCTTGGTTTTCTCAAGTTCACGTCCTCTTCTTCTTTGAATATATTCCACCAAGAATTTCACTAGTTCACGTGCGGTTTTGTTCAGATTCACAACATCATGTTTTAGGAGTTTCTTTGCATCATAGTCCTTCTTTGCTTTAACTAACTTTTTCAGTATTCGCAAGTATTTCTCAGGTATCAGGCCTTTGTGGATTAGTTCATCTTCAAAGATTTTAATTATGTCCGAATCCTTGACTTTCTCAACACCTTCTAATCTTAGAATATCTCTTATGATTGTCACAACACTTTCATAGTTATGAATTACAACTTCTTCTTCTTTCACAGTTTCAATCTGTTTAAAGAGTTTGTTAAGTCTTTTGAGGAACCTCTCAGCATCAAATAAAAGTTTATCAAGCTCTGCACCTGTAACTTCTTTCTTAGTGCCGTGTTCAACGTCTTTTCTTAATTGAATAATACTTGTTAAGATATCAACATATTCTTTCTCAAGCAAGTGCTCTTTTTTGACAAATACATCCATCAAAACTTCAGGAGTTTCCTTGGGAGTTGGTGGTGGAATTCCAAACATCATAATCGCTGCCTGAGAAGGAGTCAGAGTCGCATAGAATAAATCTTCCATTCCAATGTCTTTAAGTTTTAACTTAATCCTTTGAATCATCTGCTCTCCGGTAGACTTAAACATATCTATAGCTTCAGGACTTGGTTTGACCCTGCCCATTTGTAATAATTGCTTCCAAGGCATAAATATTCCTCTGTCATAGAATGGAACTCCATCTCTTAGAAAAGTAAAGATGATTGGATTCGCTTCTTTGATATTATCCCAGAAATCAGTTAGGATGTAAACCTGGATATTAATCTTATTCTCAATACCAGTCATTTTACCAGCGTCAAGACCCATACCAATAATTATTGCTCTCAGCTTATCTTTCAACTCTGCTCGGGTCATCTTTTTGACATCAGTATCGTCTATAACTATGAACACATCAATGTCAGATTCAGGAGTTGCTCTACCCTGAACAATAGAACCGGCAAGTACATATGAAACTATGTATTTCTCGAATTTTTTCAAAACCATGTTTTTATGGATTTCTGCAATTTTAATGGCCGCCAGCATTCCTTTGTCATAGACAGGTGCTGAAACTGCAATCATTTGCAAGATTTCATATTTAGCATCGTAGCAGGATTGCCATAGCTCTGACAATAGCACAACATCAGGATTAAGATTAGGATCTATTTCTCCACTCATTTTTGCAATAATAGTGCTAAGTTTTTCCTTTAATTCTTCCTTAGGCATCTTAGTACTGTCAGAATCATCGACCAAAACCAAAACATTAATCTTATTTTTTTCCTTTGCTTCTTGCGAAGGAGGAAGTAAAGCTATGCCTACAATGTAATCTTCAAACTTAGAAAGAACTTTGGTTTTGAATTTGTCTAGTTTGACTTTAATAGCCTCTAGTTTTTTCTTTGTTTCATCTGGAATATCATTAGGTAAACCCTCTAAAGAACTTTGTTTTTTTTTCTTAGCAGCCAATAAAAATCACCTTCCTTTATCAATGTCAATCATTATTAAAAGATGCTTTATAAAATTTGTGCTTACGAAAGCGAAACTTTTATTAATGTGTTAACCGTAAAATGAGAAATCAAAAATAAACGGTGATAAATATGGATAAACCTACAAATTTAGATGAACTACTAACCCCTGAAAAGACTATTGAAGAAGCATTTCAACACTATGATACACAAATGAAAGATGAGAATCAACTACATATATTCAACAATATTACAAGCAAAGGAATAGATGATTTCTATACTGCGTTCTCAAAAAAACTTGATGAAAAATTCTCAGGTAATGATAACGCATCTTTGTATGGGGAAGAAGATAAAGTTAAGGAAGCAAAACTTGCAGGTTTAAAAGCCTTCTTTAAGAGAGTCAGTCCTAAAACCTTGAAGGCAATTGAAGAAGCCGGAGATTGGAAAGAACAATATAAAATAGCAGCACATCATTTTGATAGCGAAATGATGGGTGTTAATCCTAGAGCAGGGGAAAAAGGCTTGGATGCAATTGTCACAGAATTCACAGACGATAAAGAAAAAACTGTCGGCCATTTAAAGCAAAGGATGTACTTGTCAAAAGGCCAACAAGCAGTTAAAATTCAAGGCCATATAACCATGGCTAATGCACACAGATATTTAAATCAGTTCTCCAAAACAGATATTATGAGTTATGTCAAAGGTTTAGTTGGTAAAAGCGAACAAGAATTAAATAGTCTAAGCAAATTTTATACCGCTCCAATACATCATTTAATAGGTGTAAGAAATAAGATTGAAGGAAAATCATTAGATTATCTGGGTGATGAAGCTGCAAGTATACATAAGTATCTGCAAACACCTGAAAAAAAATCTGAATAATTTTAATTCTTTTTTTATTCAAATTCTGGTTCCAGTAGAGTTCTCTCTGATACTGAATATTCTGTGTAAGCATCCATTTGTTCTAAGTCGTCATAGCTGTTAACATTGTTCACATCCAATCCCACGACGTGAAATACAACTTTACTTTTATTACAATTGTCCTGTGTTACAGTCCAGGTATGGTTTATGTCAAATGTTAATCCCCCTTCAAAGAATGATGAGTTGAAAACTGTTTTTGGAATTGTTTCTCCTTGAATTTCTTGTTCAGGAATTACTATTTCTTCAGGATCCATTCCAGGTCCTAAATTTCTAGTGAGCGTTGCTTCAACGGTGTAATTACCTGGAACTAAGTTGATGGTTGCAGGTTCGAGTCCTTTAATTGTAACAAACTTTGTGTATTCAGATTCTCCTGGTTGAAGAACTCTTTCTATGTATAAGAATACTTCTTCCTCATCATCTAATGCAGAGTAGCTTGTCATTAAAGAATCAGAACCAAAATTTGTTTCAACCACATGTTTTCTAATGTCAACTTTCAACGTTTTCTCTTCAATCATAGGAATAATTATATTGGCTGCTTCATCAATCTCTGAATCAAATAATACTGGTGAAGAATAATAACCATCTTTTAAAGCTGTGAAGTATCCACCCCAACAAGGAGGTAGCTTTGTGTTTAAAACTCCCTGTTCTCCTTGAGAATAACCTATCAAGCATGATTCTTCAACACATTCATAGGTTGTCAATACATCTTTAATTGGTTCGTTGGTCATTTCATCAACAGTAGTTATTTTAATATCGCCAGAAGTTCTTTGACCCCAATCGCAATAATCAATCAAGTTTTCTTCTTCAAAAGTAGGCCAGTCATTAAAGTTAGCAGACATAGGTACATTATTTCTCATATTTGTTTCAATTCCAAATTGTAAAGTAAATCCTTCATCACCAAAAGCAGTATCATCTCTCATAACTAACAATATAGGATAAGAAATATCATATGCAAAATTGTATTCCATATATCCAAAGCTAAAAAATTTTGTTCTTATGCCTCTAGGTTTAGGTGTTATTACTTGTCCACCTGGTTTAATCTTTGCATAAATGGGCCACCATCCCAGATAAACAAAGTTCACATCATATTGGAATAAATCATCAAGACTGACTAAAGATTCATTTAAGTATAAAATTTTTTGATTGTACAAAGAATTAATGAAAGGATCGTCTGTGTCAAAAAAATCTGAGTTTCTCGCGTACAACACCTGCATTGTTGGAACATGAGTCATTAGTTCTGTTTGTAGTCTTTCTTTGACATCCGATAACAACCATACATCTGAGCCACCAAAACCTATTTTTGGAGGCGCATACATTGGAGGAATAGGAGGATGTTCTCCGAGTGATGTCTCTGCAATTATTTCTCTGGTTACAACACCCAAGAAATCAGATCCTTCATGAGAACTGGCTTTCACAATGTGTGAAGCAATATTAATCATATGCTTTAATTTTACTTCTAATTCTGTTGAAAACTCTAAAATTTTAACTGAAGCATCATTCTTTTCTAAAACTAATTCTTTTTCTAATTGAACTATGGTTCTCGTATCACCAATAGTAACTTTTGCTTTAACATCACCAACTTCCTTAACTGTCAAACCTATTTTTTCAAATTCTTTGAAATTGTTCAAACAAGAATCAAGATTAGTTTCAACATATTCTTCAATTTGAGATTCTATATCTAATAATGTTGGTTGTTTACTCTTAAATTGACAGTTATTAGTACAACTATCTGGAGAGCTCATATAATACCAATAAGGAATTACTAAACCAGTTCCATCAACAAATTCAAAACCGCTGCCCCTGGTTGGAAAACCAGGAATAAACATAACTCCTGATTCTTGTGGATTAAGATATCCTCCATGTTCACCTATTCTAATGATTGCTTCCTTAGCTAAGCTATAAGTACATCCTTCTACAAATCCTTTAACATCATTGTATTCAAAAACCAGATCATCAGGTACATCTACGCGAGGTCTTTCTTGATTTTTGACAATGTAAAGAACTCCAGCTATCGCTGCTATTAAAACTAATCCTAACACAACAAATATTGTTACTTGACCTCTTTTCATTTTAATCTATCGAATATATCCTCTGACATAATTTATTATTATTTAATGATACAATATCAAAGTAAGCATTAAGATTTGAGCTTTCAAAGTTTACGCATGCTTTTACAAAGTCTTTCTCGGACCTAATCAT